>DAOWLV010000048.1 GCA_030643455.1 Candidatus Krumholzibacteriia bacterium
GCCCAGCAGGCCCGGCCCCCTGCACAGCACCAGGTGGGGCTGCAACGGATTCCGGCCCTCGTCATCCAGGGCATCGAGAATTGTCTGCTTGCTGAGCGCGAAAAATCCCATCAGGCCTTCGTCGGCGAACAGGTCGGGAAACTGGGGCATGATGACCAGGGTGTCGCCCCGCCAGGTCATGCCCGAGACCTCGGAAAGTGGGTCGGCCAACGGACCGGCAAGCGACAGCAACAATGGCCGCACGGTGGGAATATTCGTTGAGCCGCCGCCGTCATCGCCACCGGCGCAGGCTGGCGCGGCGACCATAAGGGCACCCGCGAAAACCATGAGAATGACCCGCTCAGTACAGCTCATATTTCACCAGCCGTCCGTCCAGGCCGCCGTTGCGCAGGGGCATCTTGAAGGCGGGTTTGAGTCCGAAGGATTTCACCAGTTCCCGGTCGCCGAAGTAGATGTAGGCGTCGCTGCCGGTGCAGCGCTGTTTCAGGAAATCCCCGAACTCCTTCATGAAGGCGCCCATGTCCTCGTCCTTCTTCATGCGGATTCCGTAGGGTGGATTGCAGATGATCAACCGGTTCTCCAGCGATTCGATGTCCCGGAAATCCTTGGTCTTGACGATGAGCTCGTCGCCCCCGGGGATCCGCGCGTTGTTCTTGCGCGTCATCTTGACAGCCTTGGTGTTGATGTCGCTGCCCCGGATCAACCCTTCCCGGACCACCTTGATCTTGTTGTCTTCCTGGAACTTCACCTTCACCCAGATGCGGCGGTCGTAGTCCGGCAGCATCATGAACCCGAAATGCTTGCGTAGGGTTCCCGGCGGGATGTGACCCGCCTTCAGCCAGGCTTCGCTGAGCAGGGTGCCCGATCCGCACATGGGATCGTAGAAAGGACGCCGGCAATCCCACTTGGCGAATTCGATGATCCCCGCGGCCAGCGTCTCCTGCATGGGCGCCTCGACCGATTCGGTCCGATAGCCGCGCCGGTGCAGGGAGCCGCCCGAACAGTCGATGCTCACGGTCACCTGGTTCTCGAAGATGTGCACGCTGATGATCAGATCAGGCTCGCGAGGGTCGACGTTGGGCCGCTTCTGCCGGTACCGCTTGCGGAACATGTCCACCACGCAGTCCTTGACCTTCAGCGAGGCGAACTGGCTGTGGTCGATCTCGCTGTGAAAGGTGTTGGCGAACACGGCGAAGGTCTGGTCCAGCCGGAAGATGCGTGTCCAGTCGACTTTCTTGGCGCCGAGGTAAAGCTCCTCGGGAGTTTTCGCCTCGAACTTGATCAGCGGAGCCAGCACCCGGGTGACCAGGCGTGACCGGTAGTTGATGCGGTACAGGGTCTCGCGATCGGCCTTGAAGTGGATCCCCCGGGTGAGAACCTCACCGTCGGTCGCGCCCAGCGCCTTCAGCTCGGTCGCGGCGACATCCTCCAGGCCGCCGGCCACCTGGGCGAAGTACTGGTTGAACCGCTGGTAGTAGAACATGGTCAGTCGTCCTCGCGAATCATGAGAAAATGATCGATCCCGCACTCGATGAACACGCCGCCCTCGCGATGGAAACCGAACTCCCGGTAGAAATCTTCGAGATAGACCTGCGCGTGCATCTTGAATTTTTTTGCGCCCATGTCCAGGGCGTGGTCCATCAGGAAAGCCACCATCTCCTTTGCCAGGCCGCGGCCCCTCCACCTGGACCGGACCGCGATGCGCTCGACCTTCACCCAGCCACCATCGAGGTGCCGCAACCGGCCGGCTGCCACGGGCTGCCCGCCTACTTCGCCCAGGAAGTGGGTGGCCGTCTTTTCGAACTCGTCGATCTCGCCTTCCCAGTCCACGCCCTGTTCCTCGATGAAGACGATACCACGGACGACCATCACCTTGAGAACATCTTCTTCGCTGACGGCGACGCGCAATGACATTTCAGACAAACCAGGGCCTCGTATTCGCGGGTTGACGGCGTTGTGGTACATTGGGCGCTAATCCGTGGCCATGATAAGGCCCAGCCGTCGGAAAGGCACCCAGATGTTGAAATTCGCTTCGGAAGGATGGCACGTTTTTCCCTCGCCGGTGGGCCCGGTTGGCCTGGCCTGGAATCGGCGTGGGGTCTTCCGGGTGGTTTTTGGCGACATGGAACCCGAAGCGATCGCCAGGGAACTGCGGGACGCCTGCCCCGGTCTGGCCGAAGTGAAACGGCCGTCCGCAGTCGTGCGTGAAGTCAGGAAACGCGTATGTGACCTTGTCCGCGGCAAACCCGACGCCCTGCGGGACATTCCGATCGACCTGTCGGGCAATTCCGAATTTTCCCGCAAGGTGCTGCGGGCTCTGCGCGGTGTAAAGCCCGGCCAGGTGATCACCTACGGCCAGCTGGCGGCCAGGGCGGGTCGGCCCGGAGCCGCGCGGGCGGTCGGCCGCATCATGGGAGCCAATCCCGTGCCGATCATCGTGCCATGCCACCGCTGCATGGGCGCCGACGGGTCGCTGACCGGATTTTCCACCGCCGGCGGCACCGCGCTCAAGGCCCGCCTGCTTTTCATCGAGGGTTACGAACGCGACGCCGAACACTCCCGGGGCATCCGCCATCTGCAGAAGGTCGATCCGAAAATCCGCCGGGTCATCGGAAAGGTCGGTCCCTACCTGGCCATGCCCGACAAGCTGCGGCCGCCCTATGACACCCTGGTCACCGCCATCGTTCACCAGCAGCTGTCGGTCAAGGCCGGACAGACCATCGCCGGGCGTGTGCGCGATCTCACTCCCGGCCCCAACCATCCCACGCCTGAACAGACGCTTCGTCTCGAACCCGCCAAGCTGCGCGCCTGCGGGCTCTCGAACGCCAAGGTGGGATTCGTGCGCGACCTGGCTGCCCATGTCCAGGACGGCCGCCTGAAGCTGGGCACCCTCAAAAGCATGTCCGATGACGAAGTGATCGCCGATCTGACCAGGGTCAAGGGCATCGGCGTGTGGTCGGCCCACATGCATCTCATCTTCCACATGGGCCGGCTCGACGTGTTGCCCGTGGGCGATCTGGGCCTGCGCATGGCGGCGGCGAAGTTGTACGGTCTGGTAGAATACGCGACGCCGACCGAATTGACGGAAATCGCCGAACCCTGGCGACCCTACCGTTCGATGGGTTCGTACTACCTGTGGCGGGGGCTGGATTCAGGGGGGATCTAGGTCAAGCCGTCAAGTGTTCGAAAACAATGTGCGCGCCAACCAAGACCAGGATCACCCCGCCGACGATCTCCATCCGGTTGCCGAAACGGGACCCCAGACGGGCACCCAGCTTCAGGCCAGCCACGGACATTCCCGCCGTGACGATCCCGATCACCACCGCGGGGAACCAGATGTCCACCTCGAGCATGGCCAGGCTGAACCCCACCGCCAGGGCGTCGATGCTCGTGGCGATGCTCAGCATGATCAGGGACCACCCCTTGGATGGGTCGCCGGTTCCGGTGTTTTCTTCGGCTTTCAATCCCGCGTGGATCATGCGGCCGCCCACGACACCCAGGATCCCGAAGGCGATCCAGTGATCAAACCCCGCGGTGGCCCCCGAAACGGTTGCGCCGGCATACCAGCCCAGTATCGGCATGAAGAATTGAAACAGACCGAAGTGGAAACCCAGCCGGAAGGTGGCCCGCCCTCCGGACGAACGCCCGCTGGCCCCCGCTCCGGCCGAAACCACGCAGGCGTCAATGGCCAGTCCGACGGAAAGCAACAGGACATCGAGAAATATCATCTAGCCTCTCTCAGGTGCCCGCCGTGATGATCACCGGAACAACGGCGCACACCAGAATCGCCGCCTGAATCGCCTCGACCGCCTCTTTGGTCGCCTTGCCCGCGAGTTGCCCGCTGGTCAGCTTTTCCAGCCGCTTCTTGCGTTCCTTCAGCTTCTTTTTCGGGAAGATCCCGTTCAGCATGTTGGCGGCCTGGGCCAGCGCCACAATAATTACGGTGCGGGCCTCCAGTTCCGTCGTCGACGTGAAGATGGCCTTTTTCATGCGTTCGCGCAGATCTTTTTCCGGACCACCGTCGACCTCGGGATAGATGGTGCGCTTGAAGATCTTCATGACCGAACCGGTCTCTTCGGTGAGCACGCCCTTCGTTACAAGCTGCCGGGCCGCGCGGTTTTTCAGATCCTTCAACCCCGCGAACTTCATCACCCATTCCTTGGCCTTCTTCGGCTTTTTCGCGTCCGTTACCAGGGTCAGGCATTCGTCCAGGATGGGATCATCCAAACGGCCCCGTTGCAGAATCTTGACTTTTTTTCCCTTGTCGTCGGCAATGGCGATGGACCCGTTCATGGCCAGTTCGGCCAGGATGGCCCCACCCATGGCGTTTGCGAATAATCCACCCAGGTTTGTGGTCCCTTTTTCATCATCCAGGGCCAGAAGGAGGATTTCTTCGTAAAGGGGAAGGAATTGGCTGGTCATCGCGGCGCCTCCACATCATTGATAAGTGGTGATAGTTCCATAATATACCCCTATACCCGAAAAATTATTTTAAAAAAAGGAAACCTTTTGCTTGCCATTCCGTTCACAATCCTTACACTTTTGGTATGGATTCGGGAGCGCCAATGTGTTACGCTTCCCGGACACGGATTCTCGACCCGGTTCAACTTATGCCTATCGCGATCCCCCTTGCGCTTCGGCATTACTGGACCGGGTCGTTTTTTTATTCCCCCTCGAAGAGGGCATGAGCCTCGGGTCGCGCTTCGAGTTCATCGAGCATCAGGGAATTGGGGGTGGGGATCTCCAGCTCCTCGTAGAATTCCCCGCGGTCGATCATTTCCCCGGTCAAGATCAACATCAGCGTCAACCAGGGGATGTCCCAGAACATCACGCCCATACCCACGAAAAGTGTGCCGACCCGCAACCAGCCCACCGCCGCACCGATGGCCAATCCCAGCCGGGCACGATCCTTTCTCCGGGTCACGTACAGCACGAGCTTGACCAGGGCCACCGCCCCGGCCACGAGCAAGGTCCCGTTAAATACCGCCGCCAGCAACAGCCCCGTGCCCAGGACGTGGCCGCTGTGCAGGGGCCCCGACCCGCGGATCACGGCCACCCGGTAGACCTGGTCGATGGCCGCCAGGGTCATGAAGCCCAGGCCCACGGCAATCCACCCGGCCCAGGACGGCAGGCTTCCGAGATACAGCACCCCCGCCGCCAGCCCCAGGAACCCTCCGATCAGCACGATCTCCCGGCTCAGCCACGACTCGTCCAGATGCAGGGCGGCCCGCCACGACCGCTCCTTGCGGCCCAGATGTGACGCACTCAAGGCCATGCCCGCAGCTCCCAGACCCAGAAAGATCCGCCAGTCCAGATCCGTTCCCCCCAGCTGCCAGGCGGTGAACACGCCCACCAACGTGGCGGCCAGCACGGTGAACACGGCCAGGGTCCATTCGTGGGTCAGGGTGATCTGCGCACTGATCCTCTTGCGCAACCGGCGCCATGGCGGCATGGCCGGCGGGTGGGTCATTTCCGGAATTCGGCGCACGGGTTGCAGCGATTCGATGCGGATCGACGGACCAATTCCTGCCTGGGAAAAACCGGGGACATCCTGGACCAGTTCATCGGCGGACAGTTCACCCCAGGTCAGCGCGCCGGTTGGACAGCTCGTGACACAGGCCGGTTGGCCGCCTTCGTGCTGTTTTTCCACGCAGAAGTTGCACTTGGTCATCACGCCTCGCCCCTCGTCGAACCTGGGCGCGCCGTAGGGACAGACCCACGCGCAGTAGCGGCAACCAAGGCAGAGGTCGGCGTCGATCAAGACCGCGCCCGTTTTTTCGTCGCGACGGTAGGCCCGGGCCGGACATTGCTCCATGCAGGGCGCTTCGGCGCAATGGTTGCAGGCCAGCGACAGGTGCATCAGCTCCACACCCGGCACGTGCAGCTCGTTGAAGGTGCTCACCTCGCGCCAGGGCAGCGTTGTCGGCAGATCATTGGCGATCTGGCAGGCCATCGCGCAGGCGTGGCAACCGGTGCACTTGTTCACGTCGACGATGAAGGACGGCCGCGTGCTCATGCGCGTTTGACCTCCACCAGGTTGTCGTGGAAAGCCGCGCCATGGGCCACGTCGGTTTCGCGACCTTCGGAAAGAAGATTCACCAGACCGCCCTGCTCGCCCCACCAGCCATTGGTCACCGACACGCAGCCGCGCCTGATGCCGCCGTCGATCCGGGCTTTCAACTCGAATTCGCCCCGCCGGTTGAACACGACGGCCTGGTCGCCGTGTTCGATGCCGCGGGCCCGGGCATCGTCGGGATGGATGGTCACCTCGGGCCCCGGATCGAACTGCTTGATCAGATCCAGATTCCCGAACTGCGAGTGGATGCGGTTCTTGGTATTGGGAGTCATCATCTGCAGCGGCGTGGCGGGATCGTGGTCGCCGCCGGCCGCGGTTTCACCTGGCAAGGCCGCCCGGGGCACAGGGTCGATACCCCAGCGCTCGGACGCTTCGGCCGACACCAGCTCGACCCTGCCCGACGGTGTGGGAAAAACCCGGTCGGCGAAGGCGACGCTTTCACTGCCGGGCGCGGGCACGGGGCCGGCTTTCAGGTCATCGATGGTCAAATCCAGCGGCTGCAGTTGTTGGTTGAGCCATGTATCCAGATATCCAGAACCCGGTATGGCGTTATCCAGCTCCGGACCCCCGATATCCAATCGTGCAGCTAACGCCCGGAATACCTCCGTTTCGGCCCTTACCTCGCCCGGCATGTCCAGTATCCTTGGCCGCAGCTGCAGATAATGATGCCAGTAGGCGCCGATCACGTCGGTCTGCTCGAACATGCTCTTGGCCGGCAGGATGATGTCGGCCTCACGCGCGGTGTCGGTCATGAACTGCTCGACCACAACTCTGAAATCCAGGGCACGGAAGGCCTTGCGCACCTGGTGGGTCTCGGGGTTCTGGGCCAGCGGATTGCCGCGCTCGACCCAGGCGAATTTCAAGGGCGGGTCGGTCTGGGCCAGCATGTCCCGCCCCAGCCGTGCGGTGGAAACAGACACGCGCACGATCCCGTCTGGTTTTTTCGGTGGGTAGAAAGCGATCGGATCGCGATCGCCCCCGAAAACCTGAGTCTGCAGATTCGCGTAGACCCAGCCCCCGCCCTGCACGCCGATGTTACCGGTGATGGCCGCCAGGGCGATCAACGCCCGCATGGTCTGCCCGCTGTTCGTGTAACGCTGCATGCCGAACCCGGCGCAAATGGTGGCCGGTTTGATCGATCCCAGCAGCCCGGCCAGCTTCTCGATCGCCGCGATGGGCACGTCGCAGATCCGGGCGGCCTCTTCCACGGTCCTCTCTGTGGTCATGGCGGCGAATTCATCGAACCCATGCACATGACCGTCGATGAAATCCTGATCCACGTTTCCTTTTTCGATCAGCAGCCTTGCTGCGGCCAGCGCCAGGAACCCGTCGGTGCCCGGCCGTGGCTGGATCAACAGTTCGGATCTTTCGGAGGTCTGGGTTCGCCGGGGATCGATCACGATCAGCCGGGCCCCGGCATCCAGCGCCTGGTCCACGAAACGCATCTGGTGGATGTTGGTCTCGGCGGCGTTTTTGCCCCAGAAGATGATCAGTCGCGCGTTGGCCAGATCCCACGGCGCGTTGTGTTTGTTGTCGCCCAGGGTCAGCCGGGTGGCCTCGAGACCGGCAGGCCAGCACAGGTCGCCGTACGTCGTGGTGCAGCCGCCGAACAGACGCCAGAAAGCCAGGCTGCAGCCGTTCAACAGGCCCTTGGTGCCGCTGGCCGCATAGTGCAGAATGGCCTGAGGGCCGTGTTCGCCGCGTGTTTTCTTCAGCCGGAAGACGATCTCGTCGAGGGCGCTGTCCCAGGAGATCCGTTCGTACGAATCATCCTTCCGGCGCCTCAAGGGATGCAGGATGCGGTCGGGACTGTGCTGCCGCTCCACGTAGGCCAGGCCCTTCAGGCAGGGACCTTCGGGGGTCGCCTCGTTGCCGGCGACAGGTTCGATGGCGGTCAAACGGCCGTCCTCGACGGTCACGCACATCGAGCAGGTGCTGTAGCAGTTGCGGGGGCACGCGGTGATGTGGACCGACTTACTTATACTCGACCCTCCGGAAATGCGCCGGCGGATTGAACAGATCCTGCCGGTCCTTGTTTTCCAGAAACGTTTCCCGCAGAAGTTCGCTGTCGATGGTCTGGTCGTCCACCACCTCGGGGTTCAAGCTGCTTGCGATCAGGATCCCTTCCACCACCTCATACGATATGATGGGAAATAAGGTCTCGTCCGGGGGATACAGCCCCCTTCCGTAGTTGCCGACAAATTCCGCCTGGATGAGCGAGTGGCCCCCGATCTCCACCGGATAGGCGCGGAAAAAATCCCCTTCCGCCCCCAGGGGGATCTGGACCAGGTACTCCGTATCCGACCATCTCATGATCACCATCCGGTCCTCGTCACCGTCACCCTTGGCTTCGGACGGGATCGGTTCCCACAAGCCGAGGAGTGCGGGATCGATGGCGATTGTGTGCTCCGTGGTCAGCGGCGCCTCATGCACGCAACCGGTCATCAGGATGATCGCCATGGACAAAAAACAGATGGGATGTTTCATGATGGCCCCTTTCGATATTCAACCAGATTATCCAACACCTAAATGGGTATATCTCCTCAGATCCGAATATCCAACATAAAAGGCCCCCGAGGGGCCTTCTTAACCAGGACGGATGGTGAAGGGGGAAAATATCCAGTTGGTTGCCTTGCCAACCATATTCTCGGGATACAACCCCGACATTGTTCGCCCAAAACTAGTTGGCAAACCAACCATCTTCCAAAATTTAACCGCCACCGCCGCTGGGGCGCCCGTACATTCGCATATCCAGTTATCCCGCACCAACCAACGACGGAACAGCCCGCCCATGGTTTCCATGTCAGTTGCTCAATCCTTTCAGACGGCGGGCTTCCCCATTATTGGGGGCGAAACCCACGCTGAATCGGAGGCTCCAGGCTCCGCCTGACATGCTGTCGAGATTCTGGTTGAGGTTCTCGATCCATTCGCGGCGGACATCAGCGCCCAGAAACCAGGTACGGTCGCGGCCCAGGAACAGGCGGTAGCCCAGGCCCACGCTGCCGTTGAGGCCGAGGATCACAAAGTCTTCATCCTTGAACGGCTTGATGTTTTCGATCCCCAGGCCCCCGAACAGATCCAGGTTGTGAGGTCCCTCCTGGATCAGGATCCGCCCGAATTCTCCCCCGAGATAGAGGGCGTTGAAACGGTTTGACCGGCCGCGGAGACCCTCTTCATCGACCCAGTAGGGCTGGTCGGTGCGCCCGAGGCGCACATCCAGGATCAAGCGGGCCAACCAATGCGTCCAGCGCATCCCGGCCATCATCCCCACCATGGACTTCTTCCCGGCAAATTCGATGTTTCCCCGGGGCCACCAGACACCACCGGTCAGCGCAATTGTGGCCACTCCGCTCTTCTTGGTCAGCACGGCCATTTCCTGGTCGTAGTAGTATCGCAGCCAGGTGTCTTCCAGGTCTTCACTTTCCAGAAGAGCCCAGGCCTCGGTGGTTTTTCCCGCATAGAAAAGGCAGAAGAACTCTTCGAGACCGCGATGCGGCACATGGGGCAAAAGTTGATCGGCAAAAGTCTGGCTGAAGTCGTCGAAATTTTTTCTGGGTTCGGGAAATTTGGATTTCACCGGGGGATCGTACCGGTCGATCAGATGGTCGATGACTTCCTCTCCATATATGTCTTCATCGAAACCCGCGTCCCAGATGCTGCCCAGCAGCATGATGCGAAACACCGGCTCCGTGGTCAGGCAACGGCTTTCCCAGTAGAGCACGAACTCGTACAGGAGATCTGGCCGGTCCCCCAGGACAAAACGGGGGATCTCCCGGTAGGCGAACGCGTTCAGGTCGGTGCAGGTCTGGGCGTCGAGTCTGTCGAAGAATTCCTCGTCCAGTTCGACCGGCAGGGGGGTGGGGGACACGGCCGCAGTCGTGTCCCCGGCAGCGGGCGAATTCTCCGCGGCCGCCGGGCAGGAGAGCAAGATCAGTACTGTCGCCAGCCAGAGGATTGGGCAAATGCGCACCATCGATTATAACTCGGCACCGGACTCGATGACGGTGCCCTTGGGGATGATCGTGATCCCGTCGCGGATCCAGCGCCGTTCGCCCGTATAATCCTCCACCTCGGGATGGGACTTGATGGTCACGTTGTCCCCGATGCGCGCGTTCTTGTCGATGATGCAACGCTCGATGGTGCAATTCCGCCCCACACCCAGCCTGGGTGTGGACCTCGGCTTTCGATCGGCGCCAACCGGGTCCTTCTCCCCTTCGTAGAAATCGTTGCCCATGAGGATGACATCCTTCAATTTCGAACCCCGGCCCACGACCCCGCGGATACCCACGATCGTATTGGTGATGCGGGCCCCGGTGATCATCGAACCTTCCACCACCAGGCTGTCGACGATCTCGGATTCCACGATCCGGCTGGGCGGCAACGAACGGGTGCGTGTGTAGAAAGGCCAGTTTTCCTGGTAGAGATTGAACTCGGGGTCGCAGCTGACCAGGTCGAGGTTGGCGTCGAAAAAAGCGTCGATGGTCCCGATGTCCCGCCAGTAGTCAGTGAAGGAAAAGGCCATGACCTTCCGCTGACCGATCGCCTCGGGAATGACCTCCTTGCCGAAATCCGTTTTCTTTTCGTCCTGCAGCAGGTCGCGCAAAACCTGGGGTTCGAAAACATAGATGCCCATGGAAGCCAGGTAACAGTCATCGTCCAGGTCCTTGCCCTGCGCCTCGAAAAGGGCAGGGGAAGCCCTGAAACGATCAACCACTGCGGGATCTTCCGGTTTTTCCACGAACTCGGTCACCCGGCCGTCGGCTTCGGCCTTGAGCAACCCCAGCCGCGAGGTCTCGTTCCGTTTGACCGGATAAACCCCCAGGGTGATTTCAGCCCCGGATTCCCGGTGGAAGCGCACCATCTCCGAATAATCCATCCGGTAAAGATGGTCGCCGCTGAGGATCACGATCTGGTCCGATTCGTAATACATGGTGTGGTTCAACGTTGCCCGGACAGCGTCGCTGGTGCCCTGGAACCAGTCGCTCTTTTCGGGGGTCTGCTCGGCGGCCAGGATGTCCACGAATCCGTCGGTGAACACATCGAAGGCGTAGGTTTGCATGATGTGCCGGTGCAGGCTGGCGGAAAGGAACTGGGTCAGGATGAAGACCTTCTTGACCCCGGAGTTGATGCAGTTGCTGATGGGGATGTCGATCAGGCGATATTTGCCGGCGAAACCGACGGCGGGTTTGCTTCGCTCCAGAGTCAAGGGGTAGAGACGCGACCCGCGCCCTCCCCCCAGGATGATCGCTGTCACGTCTTTCACGGGAACTCCTCGGTTATCGCCTGCTCCAACCAGCGTGCCTGGCATTATAAGCAGTGGAAGCACCCCTTTAAAGAGGATTCAATACAAAAATCCGGTCAGCTGCCGCCTGTGGCCGTTTCGCCAGCGGGTATCTTCTGCCCCGCCTTCACGAAATCGAGGGATGCGGAATTGATGCAGAACCGCTGGCCCGTGGGGCGTGGTCCGTCGGGAAAGACATGACCGAGATGAGCCTCGCACCTGCTGCAGACGATCTCGGTGCGCACCACCCCGTAGCTGATGTCCTGGATCTCGTCCACCGCATCCGCACCGACGGGCTTGTAGTAACTCGGCCAGCCGCTGCCCGAATCAAATTTCGTATCCGAAGAGAACAGATCCTGGCCGCAGCCTACGC
>DAOWLV010000189.1 GCA_030643455.1 Candidatus Krumholzibacteriia bacterium
CGGCCGCGATGGTCGGGTCACGTCCTCCGAGGTGTTCGGCATCCAGGCGCCGGGAGACGGTTGGGCCGGTATGTATATCAAGTCCGACGGCGCGGCTGGCCTGCCCTTCTACGGCTATAAAACGCCCAATTCATTTGTATATCACTACGTTGCCGAAACTACGGGCAATTGGTCGCTCTACAACAACGGAGCCCAACTCAACTTCACCAACACCGGAAATCTGGGGGTGGGTGTGGCAGATCCGACGTCGACCATCCAGGCCAACGGCGTCATCTATTCGACTACCGGCGGCTTCAAGTTCCCCGACGGGACAATCCAGACCACAGCCGGCGGTGGAGCGTCCTCTTCATCCGAGTTGTTCCTTCAGGATGTGAACCTCACCAACACCATCGAGATGTACGCTTCGGACCCGCAGGGCGGCGGGTCGGCCAACGGCAGTGTGGCCAATTTTCATAACGCAAACGGGTTGAAAACACTGGAACTCGATGGTGGTGCCACCGGTGGCAGCGAATTCAGCATGCGAAACATCGCCAACATGAGGACAGTGAATATCGGCAGCAATTATGCCAGCGGGGGCGGAGCCTGGTTGGAGCTGGATCAGGGTGACGGCGG
Organism: Candidatus Krumholzibacteriia bacterium; assembly: GCA_030643455.1. GTDB lineage: Bacteria > Krumholzibacteriota > Krumholzibacteriia > LZORAL124-64-63 > LZORAL124-64-63 > JAGLCY01. The sequence continues at coordinate 613 of DAOWLV010000189.1, forward strand.
CAAGGCCATTCGCATGGCTGCCCACGGTGGCTTCGGCGAATCGACCAAGGGTGCCGAGATCCAGTTCAGCAGCCTGGATGGATACAGATCAATGACCCTGTACGCCGACTATCAGGAGACGGGCGAAAGCCGGGTCGTCACCAACGTGGTCGAGATCACCGGCGGGTCCGACCTGTCCGAGAATTTCGACATCGCCGCCGGAGCTATGACCATCGAGCCCGGTTCAGTTGTAGCCATCGATCCAGCTTCGCCCGGCGATCTGCGTCTGAGCACCGTGGCCTACGACCGGAAGGTGGCAGGCATCATCAGCGGGGCGGACGGGATCAAGCCAGGTCTGCTGATGGGCCAGAAAGGCACCGAGGCCGACGGCGAATACCCCGTGGCCCTGACCGGCCGGGTCTACTGCAAGGTCGACGCGTCTTTCGGGGCCATCGAACCCGGCGACCTGCTGACCACCTCGCCGACCCCGGGTCACGCCATGAAGGTGACCGATTTCACGCAGGCCCAGGGCGCCATCCTGGGCAAGGCGATGACCGCACTTGAAACCGGTCAGGGCTCGGTCCTGGTCCTGGTTTCGTTGCAGTAGGGGAGCACCATGAAAACGTTCATCATTGGTATCCTGCTTCTGGCTGCCCTTCCGGCGGCGGCCGATACATTCAACATCGAGATCGACTACATGATCGACTCTTCGGTCGGCAATCCCCATTCCCACATACCGACGCAAACAGAAATCGATGCGGTGGTGCAGATGTTCGCCTGCCAGGGGCACACTCTCAACATCGTGGTGGATGACCAGATCACCCATTACGACGTCCTGCAGCTGGATCCGGACAACAGCAACAATTTCTTCGGCTATTCGGGAACCGCCGATTCCTACGGCCGGCTGAAAAGCAATAATTTCGACCATGCCGGCGGAGGGTGGCATTACGCCATTTTCGGCCATCAGTACGAGTGGACGGACGATGACGGAAACTACATAGACTCCGGCAGCTCGGGCCTGGGAGAACGTAACGGCGACGATTTTGTGGTGACCCTCGGCACGTTCGGCGGAAGCACCGGCAGCCCTTTTACCAAAGCGGCAACCCTGGCCCACGAATTCGGACACAATCTCGGTCTTTCCCATTGCGGAGGACCCAACTGCAGTTCGATCGAGGCCAATTCGCCCATCCTGCCGAGCATCATGAGCTACAACTACCAGTTGGAGGGGGTTCGGAACGGGCTTGTCTGCAACGGGTTGATTCCCGAGAGCGCGGCGGATCTGTTCAAGGAGATCGACTTTTCCGGGGGCAGGATGGCGACCCTGCAGGAGTCGGCGTTGAACGAGGCGTTGGGCACGACTTTTCGTTCGGTGGACTGGAACTGCAGCGGTAGCGTTTCCGGAACCGTTTCCCAGGATTTGAGCACAAACGGTCCCACCTGGTGCGCAAACACCGGTGATCTGAACCTCATCGGCGACTACGATGAATGGTCCCTGATCGTCGACTCGGCCAAACTCAAGTCGGCTGACGAGCTCAAGAACACCGAGGTGATCGCCTGCATGACCTTCAATGAATCGAAGTCCATGCAGAAAAAGGCCTGGTGTCCGCAACCGCCCCTGGTCACGGAATCATGCGTGACCGCACAGGTTTATTTCGTGGACGGTTCGGGTACATGGAACGGGACGGGCACCTGGAAGGATCCCGTGAATACCGTGGCCAACGCCCAGGCCAACGCGCCGGCCGGCAGCGCCCTGGTGCTGTTCCCAGGCACCTTCAATGAAGGTGGCACTGGAGGGGTGATTCTCGACCAACCGGTGCGGCTCTACAGCGCGACGAGTTCGGTGATCAAATAGACGGACACCAGTACAGAGTGAACAGGCCGCTCGAATGGGTGGCCTGTTTTTTCACACCTGGATGTGGTCTGTTACCCGGCACCCTGTTAAACTCGGATGGAGGGCAATATGGGTACATATCACCGGAGGATTTGAAGATGAAACACTGCCCCAACCCGGAATGCGGCGGCATCACAAAACTCAAGATCATTTCGGAATTCAACGACACCGCGACCATCTGCGCGAGATGGATGACATCAACAACGAGATAGAGCAGATCGATGTCTGCATGGTCGTCGGGGCCAACGACGTGGTCAATCCCGTGGCCCGCACGAACCCGCTGTTCGCGGCGGACAACTGCCTGATGATGTTCGGCGACGGCAAGAAAGCCATCACCGAACTGGTGACCGCCTTGAAGGAGGGCTGATCGCCGGCCAGAACCGGCAAATTCGACAAGGCCCCGGACTCGACGTCCGGGGCCTCGCTTCTGGAAAAGCAGGGCGTGCTACTTCGCGAGCACCATCTTGATCGTGGCACTGTGCTGTGCACTGGTCAACCTTGCCAGGTAGGTCCCCGCCGAAACCGAATGGCCGGAATCGTTACGGCCGTCCCACTTCATTTTGTGGGGGCCGGCGGCGAGTTCTCCCTGCCAAAGCCTCCTTACCAGGTGTCCCTGAAGATCGAAAACCTCCAGGTCAGCAACCGCACCCTCCTTCAGGCTGAAGGCGATGTTTGTCGAGGGGTTGAAGGGATTGGGAAAGTTGCCATCCAGTTCGAAGGGAACCGGCATCTCGGCGATCGCGCTGGCGGCGGTCAGGCTGACGTCAATGTCGTAAGGCAGGCTCGGTCCGGCGAAGCTCGCGTTACCTACTATGAGACCGACGGTAAACAGGGCGCTAGCCGGTTCAGCCAGGGTCCAGACCGCGTCGTTGTTGGCGTCAACCGGGATCACCACGAAATAGCCGCTGCCGTCATTATACTTGACCGCGGCGTTCAAGGTGAAAATCCCCACGTTAGCCCCGTTGAATTCGACATGAAGCTGCTCACTGGTGTCATCAAAACTGAAGCAATACAAGAAATTGGCGGCAAAATGCTCCACGCTGCCACTGTAATCGCCTGGGTACGAGAAAATGTTTGCCGAAGCACTTCCCGTCGGGTAGTCGGGAGCGTCCGGGTACCCCTCGCCTACGATGGCGCGGCTGAGGGTCGAGTAGTTCCAGCCGGTAAAGGAACTCCAGGCGGTCGGGAAGTCGGTTCCATATTCCTCCAGCAAATCCCGGTAGGAGTGCATCATCCACTGGCTCCTGTGGGTATCTCGCCAAATCCACAGATCGCGAATGATTTCCCAGCCAAAGTTCTCGCTCATCCAGATCTCCCAGACGCAGTCCTCGTAGCTGCCGGTACCGGTGCTGCTGTTGTAGGCCGTTATGGTCAGCGGAATCGTAGGCTGACGGACCGGGCTGTCGCCGTAAATGTAGTTGTGATAGTCGTTGGTCGCGGGGTAGACCTCTTCCTCGGTCCAGGTGGCGTCCAGTTCGACCCACCCGCCTTCTGACCAACGACTGGTGATGAACTGGGTCGCGTGCTTGAATTCATGGGCGCAGGTCACCTTGGCTGCGCCCAGGACATTTCCGTCGGGGTCGTCGTTGGGCGGAAAGCCGATGAAGGTGTTGTGCAGCACAATCTGGGTGGAGCCGAGGGCGGAATTGACCACGGAGGTGAATCCGTAGGAGCCCATGTTCTGGAAGGAGACGGGATAGTAGCCGGAGATGTAAGGGGGCCGGCCGAAACTCATCTCAACGACTTCCCGTTGCCAGCTGTAATCCATGTAGGCGGCGCAGCGGTCGACGTAGTCGGGAACACCGTTGGCCGGATCGATATCCGCGCTCGGCACGGCGTTCCCACCAGTGGTCGAGTAAGTAAAATTGAAATGACCACTCGGGCTCACATAGGCAGCCCGGGACTGATCTTTGTCAGGTTCGGCGAGGTAATTGTCGATGGCCGCGACGGTTGCAGCCGAGAGATCACTGCGGGTGGATGTGAATTCCTGAATCATGGGCGTCGCGCACTTCAGCGGAGTCGGCTCGTCGGGGCGGAATTCGTCCGGCAAGCGGTCCGGTTCGAATACATACTGGAACTTCAGGAGCAAAGCCGTTTCGGTGGTGATCTCACCGTCAGCGACGGAATCGGCGACGCGATGCAAAAACCACTCGCCACCGAGAAGATCTTCGGCGGCGGCTCCTCCGGTCAGGATCAATCCGCCGGTGATGAACAGAAATAAAAACCATCGAATCATTTTACTACCCCCCAGAATAGAGATGACGGGGACACGGGATGAAGTTCGTATCAGTTTGACAGATATCGCACAATATTGCATGAATAATCGGACACAATCTTCATTGAGCGACCATGATCCTGCTCGCAACCGGCTCCCCGACCGCCATTTGGCCGGCCGGTTTATTGCGGATTTCGAATGATTGCCCCGGTTGCCGGGTACTGTTAGCATCCACAGGCAAGGAACGAAAGTGCCCCCGGCGGAGGGATCGACCATGAAACACTGCCCCAACCTTGATTGCCACGGTCTGGCCAAGTTCAAGATCGTGTCGGAATTCAACGATACGGCGAAAATCTGCTCCGACTGCCAGACACCGCTGGTCGATGGTCCCGCGCCCAGACCCAATGAGCTGGGTGGGCGGCCCCAGCCGGACCCCGACATCGAACTGGTGCCCATCCTCGTGGCGCGTGACCAGGCCCAACTGATCCTCATCGAAGAGGCCCTGGACATGGCCGAGATCCCTTATATGGCAAAGGGAGAACAGATCCAGGATCTGTTCGGGTTCGGTCGGCTGACCATCGTCAACCCTATCACCGGGCCCGTGGAAATCTACGTCACATCCACCGATGTCGACGCGGCCCGCCAAGCGCTGGCCGAGATCCTGGACTAACCCTTGGCCTCGTGCCACTTGAGCAGCAATTCGGCCTCGCGGTCGGCGGTCAGGCCGCTTCGCATGTCCTTGTTCTTGCGTTCCTGGGACACGGTATCCCACCAGTCGAGAGTTCCGCGCACCGTCTCGCTGATCGGACGGAACGTCAGGCCCGCCTTCAGTGCACAGTCGATATTCACGAAGGGATGCCCGGCGTCATCTCCATCCAGCGGCACCCACACCGGCATGTCGCTCCAGGCCGCCACTTCGTTTTCCTCCAGGAATGCGGTATCGACCCAGGTGAAGTGGGCATCGGAGCCGGACACGGATTTGCAGGTGTCGAACAGCTCGCCCATCGTCAATTCCTCGGGTGGGGAGGTGGCATTGAAAACCCCGTTGGTGTCCTTTTCACAGCACATGACGATGAATTCGGCCAGGTCGCGCACGTCGATGACCTGTGTGGGAATCTCCGGCTTGTCCGGGACCATCACCTCGCCGCCCCTGGCGATGCGCACGGGCCAGTAGGTGAAACGGTCGCTGCGGTCCCTGGGGCCCACGATCAGCCCCGGCCGGATGTTGCAGGCCTTCTTGCCGAAAGCAGCCGAAGCGGCCTGCTCGCACAGCGCCTTCAATGGACCGTAATTGGCGCCGGTGATGTCTTTCATGGTCAGCGCGGTGGCGATCTCCTCGTCGGTGATGACTCCGACGGCCGACTTCTCGTTCAGTCCCTTCTCCTTGAAATCCGCGTAGACGGAAATCGAAGAGATGAAGATGTACTGGTCGACGCGCCCCTTCAACAGTTCCGCCGAGGCCTTGACCATGTGGGGGATGTACCCGCTGGTATCGAGGCACACGTCCCAGTTGCCGGTTTCCAGGGCCGTCAGGTCGCCGTCGCGGTCGCCCTTGAGCTTGACCAGGTCGGGATACAGATGAGCGTTGGTTTTCCCGCGATTGAACAGGGTGATCTCGTGGCCGCGGCTGCGGGCCACCTCCACGAACGCGGGGCCCAGGAAAGCGGTGCCGCCCAGGATCAGGATCTTCAGTTTCTTCTTGCTTTTCAAAGGTGTGAAATCGGCAATAGCCCGGCTCGAGGTCAGGGCCCCTGCGGTGGCGGCGGCTCCGCCCACGGCGGCGGTCTTCAGGAAATCGCGTCGAGTCCAGGTCATGGAGTCAGCTCCCGGTTTGGCGAAAAAGAAAGAAGGTCTTGGTGATGTTGTAGCACATGACTACGCATATGGGGAAAGAAAGGTTCTCGGTAAAAAGAGAGCCAGGAAGAG
>DAOWLV010000074.1 GCA_030643455.1 Candidatus Krumholzibacteriia bacterium
GGCGTGCGTTTGTTTCCGGGGGTAAGTGTACGGGTTCGGGGGAGATTTGTTAAGTGGGAGTTGTCTTCTTGAAAATCAGCCTGTCAATTCCTTCAGGGCCGTCAATGGTGGTCACCCCACATCATCTCCCCCGCCTCGATCGCCACCGGCAGCATGTTGCCCAGCGCGGGCAAGGGACAGGTGGCGAAAGGCGTGAAGACACAGGGCGGATTATAGGTCCGGTTGAAATCCAGGATCACACTCCCGTCAGCCGCGGGCGGATCGATCACCAGGAAACGGCCGCCCGCATAGGTGGTCTTCCCGTTGGATTCATCCCCGAAGACCAGGAACATGCTCTCGCCCGGTTCACCTGTGGGCGTCAGCCTGTATTCCTGGCCACCGATTTCAAAAACCAGGGTTCCCGGACTTGACGAGGATGAAGCCTGCCCCAGCACGTTGGGCACCTCGAACGTGGCGGGCCCGGGTTCGAGACGCGCGGTCAGCCGCCAGCGGACGTCCACCGGAAACCGCTCGATGCCCTCGAACGATTTCAAAATCTCCGCTTTGCGGTCCTTGACCCGCAGGAAAAGCTTGCCGTCGCGATCAATGACGTAGAAGACCATCGAACCGCTTGCCAGCATGGTCGGCGGGCCCTCCTTGTCCGTGGCCAGGTTGATGCTGGACAGTCGGCCATCGTTTTGGCCATCAAGGAGTTCGACCTCCGTGTCGGGGTGGGCCGAGAACATGATCTCGTTTTCGGTCACGGCGAGGGAACCGAACCAGTAGGGCGCACCTGCGGCAAGGATGACGTCGGCGTCGGAACTGGCCCCCAGGGAAACAACGCCCAATTTCAGTGGGTGCAGGCCGACCAGGGTCAACCACCCGGTGTCGCTGCGCAACCGTTCAATACGTTCGGTGTGCCACTGATCTATCTCGGCAATGTATTCGGGACCGGTTTTTTCACCGCCACAGCCGGGAATCACCAATATCGCCGTGAAGATCCACACCCATTTCCACATGATGGCCCTCTCTCCTGGGTAGATACGAATCATCAAGGAGTATCAATCTGCGACAGCCGCCACTCCGCCAGTTCGAATTCGCTCAGGCGATCGATGAAATTGCCCCGGTCGATGGAAACGTCCTTGTTCACGCAGGCTGTGAACATCTCTCTGGCCTCGGCCGTGTGCCCCAACAGGAGATGGGCTTCCCCCGCGTAGTAGAATCCTTCGATCACCTGCTGGATGTCGGCGGGTTCGGCCGCAGACACCAACTGGGCGGGCGAAATTTCACCCGCCAGACAGTCCAGAATACTTCCCAGCCAGTTATTGCCGGTGCTGAACCGGGCCACCGCCAGAGCGTCTTCCGCCTCTTGATGCCGGCCCTGTTCATTCAGCACCAGGAAGAGCCGGGCATTTCCGTAGGTAACCCTGGCCAAAAGGAGATAGGCCTGCCGAAAATCCTCGGCGGCTTCTTCCCGCCGGCCCAGGATCCACATCGGGGTTCCCCGGTGATAATAAAACCATGCCGCGGGTTGACCCCCTTCCTCAGCCTGGTCAATAGCTATGGTGAAATCTTCCACGGCGGCGGAGTAGTCTCCGAGCCAACGGTTGATCTGGCCGCGTAGCTTATGGTATTGCAGGTAAGTGGGCCTTTCGGCCAGAACCCTGTCGATTTCGGCCAAAGCCTCATTGGGCCGCCCCAAACGGCACAACAGGGTGCAGCGGAAGTTCAACCAGAAACCCTGCCGCGGATCCCCCATCTCCAGAAGTTTTGATGACGCAGAAAGACCGTTTTCCAGATCGCCGGTCATGGCACTGAGCCGGGCCACGTTTTCCAACGCCAGTTTGTGGTCCGCATCATGGGTCAGTGCGATTTGTGACCAGGCCAGGGCCTGCTCGTGATTGGAGGTGGTGTAGGATCGCAGGTACCAGCTGTCCGCCAGACTGCGGTCATTTCCTCCACTGGCCCAGGCGGCAAAATCGTTATCGACGGTGGAGTCCTTGACCACTCCGAACTCCGAAAGCATGGCCCGGTAGAGCCACTGGTCCGGCTCAATCCGAAGCTGGTCGTTCAAAAAATTCATGGCCAAACTTTTTTCCCCGACCCCGCTAAAAGCCAGTGCTTTTATCAGGACAGCCTCCGGCAAATCAGGGTACTTCGCCGGAGCAGCCAGGGCGTTGTGCCTGAGGATCTGATTGGTGGGAACGGGAAGGAGAAGCTGGTGCCGCATTTCCAGGATCGCGACCCGGGCCTGCTCCCGGTCGTAGGCCGGCTGCATCGCCTGCCACCCCCAGACCACCGCCAGGACCACCGCAGCGGCGCCCAGCACGCTTACCAGGCGGTGCCGTAATATGGCCTTGCGCCAGATGTAGAGCCGGGAGGGCCGCCGGGCCAGGATGGGTTCCTTGTCCATGAATCGGCGCAGATCCTCCCCCAGACCGGCGGCCGTGGGATATCGCCCACCCGGATCCTTGGCCAAGGCCTTCATAACGATTGTTTCCAGATCTCCCCTCAGGGAAGAGTCCAATCGACTCGGCCGGGTGGGTTCCTTGTCACAGATGCTCATCACCGTTTCAGGTGTGAAACTGGCGGCGTCGTGGGGAGGTTGGCCCGTCAAGAGCTCGTACAGGATCACACCCAGGGAATACACATCCGAAGACGCTTCGATATCGGACGCCTTGCCCTGGATCTGCTCCGGGCTCATGTACCGGGGCGTGCCCGCCATCAGACCCGTCCGGGTCATCGAAACGGCAATCTCCGGATCCGGATGGGTCAGGTGGGCAAGGCCGAAATCCAGGATCTTGGGTTCGCCCTGCCCGGTGACCATGATGTTGGCTGGCTTCAGATCACGGTGGACTACCCCCTGGTCATGGGCGTACTGGACCGCCTGGCAGATTTTCCGGAAGAGATCGAGCCGCTGGTGGCGTGTCAGTTCGTGTTCGCGGAGGTAGACATTCAAAGGCTGACCGTGGACCAGTTCCATGGCGAAATAGTGGAGACCTTCTTCGGTCCGGCCGGCCTCGTAGATCGTCGCGATGGACCGGTGGTGCAGACCGGCCAGGGTCTGGGTCTCCCGCAGGAAATGCTTGATGTGCTTCTTGCCGGCGAAGCGGCCGCCCCTGAGGACCTTCAGGGCGATGGTGCGGCGCGGGTTTTCCTGTTCCGCCTCGTAGACCAAAGCCTGGCCACCTTCGCCGAGCAGGCCCTTGATGGTGTAGGACCCGATCATCTTGGGCAAAGGAATCACCTCGGACAGATCGGTGTTCAGCAGCCGGATATCCGCCTGGATTCTCTCTGCGCGGCGGCGGCATGTCGGACATCCGGCCAGATGGGCTTCCAGCTCCGGGGCTTCCCGGTCGACCCAGCTCCAGAGTTTGGCATCCGGAAGATCGCAACCCATCGTCCTGCCTTCGGTCAGATGTGGGAAACTGAACAAATCGGCTACCCTTATTCTACCTCATTGGGGCCGAAAGAGGAAAGAAGACGGGAAAAGTTTCCGTCGATTCCCCAACACCGGTGTTATAGTGGATGGAAGAATACACAATGGAAGGTCCCAGCCATGGCCGAACCGCAGGATCATCACCATTCCCTTGCCGACTTGACTCCTGCCCTGTTGGACCGTCTCCGCGAGGGTGACCCTGGCGCCGGAAAACTGCTCTGCGAACTCTATCATCCCCCTTTGATGCGCTTCTGCTTCCGATATCTCGGCAGCCAGGAGGAAGCCGAGGACCTGGTGCAGGAGGTATTCCTGCGGGTCCTGAAAAACGACGCCCTGCCCCTGAATTTCCGGGCCTGGATCTACAAGATCGCCCGCAACCGTTGCCTGGACGTGATCCGTTCACGAGGCCGCCGGCCCGACGACCAGATTCTGCCCACGGCCTCCCGGATCGATGCCGACCTGACCGGTTGCCTGACCCGGCTGGTGCGCCGGGAACAACGAGCCCATCTCAAACGCGCCCTGGCCGAACTGCCGGAAACCCAGCGTGAAGTTCTGCATCTGCGTTATGCCGAGAATCTTTCCCGAACCGAGATCTCCGAAGTGCTCGATGTTCCCGAGCCCCTGGTCAAATCCCGGCTTTACGAGGGCATGGTCAGGCTGCGGGCGCACGACTCCCTTCTGGATCAGAAATAATTCTCAAAAATAATCCGTCGATCCCCCTTCTGCGGCGTCATAACAGTTGAGAGCCATTGGCCCTGGGCAAGGGCCAATGAAATACAAGCGGAATCGGGGGGGGTCCCTTTTCGCTGCCTTGCTGGTGTTGGGCGACGCCGGGGCGGCGGCCGACGAGTCTGGACTACCCCCCTTCCGCATTGGTGGCGTGGTGGATAGGGAGAACCGAAATGCCCGGGGCCAGGTGATGTCCTCAGGGAGCATGCACCTGCCGGCAGTCTACACGGAGTGTGCAAGGGGATATGGATGGATGACCTGGTAGACGGGTCGTTCTCGAAGAGGTTGACCATCCCAGCCCCGGGCACGGCATCACGAAAAGCCGCATCGAACAGCGCAGGGGGAATGGAAGGATGACGAAGGTCCGCGGGGGGCCTTCGTCGTCGTTTGTACACCATTAGATTGTTAATCCACCAGGAGATCAGAAACGCCAGGCGAGACCCAGGGACGGTCCTCCGACAGATGTGCGGGAGGAAACTGCAGGAGTGGTTTGATCGTTATTTGATCAGCATGACCTTTTGGGTTCGGCTTTCGGAATCCGTTCCCAGACGTACCAGGTAACTGCCTGAACCCAGGGTTCGACCAGCATCATCACGCCCGTTCCATTCGACGGAGTGGTCTCCCGCCGGGAAGATCCTGGCGGCCAGAGTGCGGACCTTACGGCCGGTAAGGTCGAATATCGTGATCCGCACCTTCTCCTGTCGGGAGAGGGAAAATGCGACAGTGGTCCGGGGATTGAAGGGATTGGGGAAGGCCCGCATCGCGACTTGGGCCCTGGGCAGGCCCTCGAACACACTTGTGGGGTCGTCGGGACCGGCACGAAGGATCGTACCGCCTCGGCCCACGGCCAGGGCCACTCCCCCGCCCATGAGACAGACGTCAAACAACCTTACCGAATAGGAAAAATCGCGCTGCCAGGTAGCCGCGCCGTCAAGGGTGCGAAATATTCCGGTACCCACAGCGATACCCGTCAGCGGATCACTGAACTTCACGCCGTTGAGAAAAGCACCCTCGGGATTTGACTGCTGGGACCAGTTCAGGCCCCCGTCGTCGGTCAGGAGGGTGGCGTTGCCGTCCACGCCGCCGACGGAGATGCCGTTCTGCAAGTCGGTGAAATGGATATCCTGCAGGTCGAGGAAGGAGGAATGTTGGTTTTCCCAGGTGAGGCCACCGTCATCGGTGTGAAAAACAAAACCGTAGAAAGTGCAGATCCACCCGGACAAGTCATCGACAAAAAACACCGCCTGGCCGTAATCATACTGGTGGTTTTCACCCACCTCCTGCCAGGTTTTCCCGCCGTCTGCGGTATGCAGGATGCTCCGCCCCTCTCCCACGGCCACCGCGTGATCGGCATCGATGCAGGCGACGTCCCACAGGTCCCTTGTCGAACCGGTTGTCAAAGGAGACCAGGTCAGGCCCGCATCATCGGTGCGCAGGATGAACCCGTCCTGGCCCACGGCCATGCCAGTTTCCGCATCGGCGAAATCCACACCTCTGAGGATCGTGTCACAGTCAGCGCCGATTTCGGTCCAGGTCAGACCCGCGTCGTCGGTATGCAGAAGGGTTCCCCCATAACCCACGGCCACCGCAATCTCGCTGGTGGCATTGGAAATACCTTGGAGCCAGTTGGTGGATCCGGTCTGTGCGTTCACCCAGGTGGACCAGGTGTTGTCGCTCTGCCACAGGCTGCCGGGATCACCGGTCGCCAGGATGCCGCCGCCGCTGGTGAAATCAACCGCGTTCCAGCTTCCGGTATCCGGAGGGACGAGCGGACTCCAATCGATCCCCCCGTTGGTGGAGAAGATGAAAGCCCCCAGGGTGCCCACGGCCACGGCGGTGTCGGCATCACGGAATGTGAGATCCATCAGCCAGTTGCTTGTGCCGCTGACACTCGGACTCCAGGTCTCACCCCCGTTGGTGGTAAAAATTGCGGCGCCGTTACGCCCCACGGCCGCACCGTGGAGCGCGTCGCCGAAATCGACGGCCTCCAGACGATCGGTCGTATTGCTGGGCGGATGGTACCAGGTCGCACCGGCGTTGATGGTACGGCAGATCACACCATCACCGCCCACAGCCACTGCGTTTGTCGCATCGAAGAGGTGAACCGAATAGAGCCGCTCGGTGGTGCCGCTGTCCTGGGGTGTCCAGGTCGCACCGCCATCGGTGGTCCAGTAGATGGCGCCGGACCATCCCACGATCACCCCGATATCCGAATCGATGAAATCAACGGACTCGAGCCAGGGTAAAGGCGAGGTAACCTGATCCTGCCAGGATTGACCCCCGTCGGTGGTTCGCAGGATGACACCGGCGAGATCCTCTTCGCCGACGATGGTGCCGGTCAACTCGTCGGTGAAATCTACCCCAAGCAACCAGGCGAGATTTCCGGTGGGCAGGATGCGCCAGTCAAGGCCCCCGTCATCACTGCGCAGCACCGAACCTCCCACGCCAACGGCGTAGATGATGTTGTTGTCCACAACCGAGTAGTCCTCCAGCCCCTGGGCCTGAGGCTGGGGGTTGACCCACTGCCAGTCGTGGCCGATCCCAGCGGTGGCTTGGCCGGATATGGAGATCAGGCCGGCCAGCAGGAGTCCGTTCAGCACCAGGTTCAACTTCGACCGGGGGTCCATCGTTCGCTCCTCATCCATCACAAATTGCTTTCCCCCGGTAGTATACCACATGACTTATGGGCAGCAGCCCGCCCGCTCCAGGAAGTCGAGAAAAATTCCCTCGTGTTCCCTGAACCGGTCCACCGAACCGTGACCGGCGCCCGAAATGAACAGGAATTCCGGCGGGTGGCCCTCGCATTTTTTCCGGATCGCCTCCATGTCCGCCTTCGGCACCGTCCGGTCGGATTGCCCGTGGACCATCAGGACCGGACAGGTCACCCGGCATATGGTGTTGATGGGGGCGATCTCGTCGTAACGGCGGCCGATCAACAACTCCACGTAACGCAGAACGGCGGGGGCCATCAGGTCCGGAACATGGCCCCGCTTCATGAAGCGCCGCATCATGTCGGTCGGGTGAGCAAATGTCGCCAGGCTGATCACCGCGGTGATATCGTCCCGATCGACCGCACTCAGCAGGGCGGCTCCTCCGCCCAGGGAATGCCCGCACAAGGCGACCGGTCCGGCGTGCTCCGGCTGCTGCTTGACCCAATCGACCGCATGGCCGAGGTCCGCCGCGAACTTGGGCAATGAGGAATGTCCATCCCCGTCGCTGCGGCCGTGGTTGCGGGAATCGACCAGCAGGACGTTAAAGCCCGACACCACGAAAAACTCGGCCAAAGGAAGCAGGAATTCCGAATTGCCGCCCCAGCCATGGATCATCACCAGGGTCCCGGCAGAACGCCCGGCCGGCAGTAACCAGCCGAACAATCTCTTATTCCTTGCGGTGGGAATCCAGACCTGGCGAAAAACCAGGTTCCGGTCGCCGGGATCCCCATTTTCCGGAACCCGGGGTGCGGCGAAGCTGCGGTGGACCATCAGGGCCAGGCCGGTGGGACCGGCCAGGACGACGACAAGAACGATCGCCACGATTGCAAACGGGTTTATCGGAGTACCTCCCAGCCAGCATTCGATTCGACTGGATCTTTTCTAACCGCTTCCCACCACGGTAAAGGGCTCCTCGAACAGCAGCGCACGATCCAGATAAACCCGGAAATGATACAGCCCGGGCTCCCGTTCCTTCTTCAGCGAAATATTGAACCGGCTGCCCAACGTGAAATCCGGCTCCGCCATCACCAGGGTATCGGCCTTGACCTTATGCAGATCCTCGGCGTTCAGCCATTTGATGACGGTGCGGAACTCATCCGTGCCGGCTGCGTGCTGTCGTACCTCGGCATACTTGCGGAACATCTCCCGGCCATCGGGTCGGATCCAGACCAGGTGCACCGTGTAGGGCCTCTCGGCTTTCACGTTCGCGAAATCAACGAAGGCCCTCACGTGGGATTTTTTGCTCATCTTGAATTCATGCCCGGCACCGATGCGGCGACCGCTCTTGCTCCCGACCTTGCGGCACAAGGTCACAGAGGCGGAGAAGGCGTCATCCTCCGGAGCCTCACCCGCACTGAGGGTGCGGACCTGATGCACCTCTTCACTGGCGCATCCGGACAACAGCAACAAAATGGCAGTCAACAGGCCCGTTACCAGAAGGTGGGATCTCAAAATTCTCCCCCGGTGATGGAAAGTCTGGTTCCGGACCGCCACGACAGAAAGGGCGGTCCGGAACCGGTTAATCAGGCAGGCCCTACTTCAACAGGGTCATTTTGCGGGTCAGGGTGCCGCTGTCGGTGACCAGGCGGTAGAAATACAACCCGGAAGCAGCCTGGTTGCCCTGCTCGTCCTTGCCGGTCCACATCACGGATTGGGGGCCGGCTTCCTGGACGCCCTGCAACAGGGTGCGCACCAGGCGACCTTCCACATTGTAGATGCGAAGGTCCACTTCCTGCCGCGAAGGCAGCGAGAAACTGATCTTCGTGACCGGGTTGAACGGGTTCGGCGAGTTCTGCGCCAGGGTCAGATGGCCCGACGGGATGTCGCCCACGGCCGACACGCCACCGATCTGGAAGTCGGCGGCGGAAACGGCCTCGGTCGAGTTGCCGGCCGAGTCATGGCAGATGACCTTCACGCGGTTGGTGCTGCCGATCAGCGAAGGCACCGTCCAGCTCAAGGTGCCGTTCAGCGCGCCGGAGCCGATGGTCTGAGGAAAGCTGGCGCCGCCATCGGTGCTCAGCAGGACTTCCACCTGGACCACACCGATGTCGTCACTTTGGTTCCAGGTGACATCCACGGTCGAATCCGGGGTCAGATTTTCGCCACCGTTGGGACTGACGATGCTGACCTGCGGGGCTTCACCATCGGCGATGAGCGGGAGGCTTGTCAGGACAAAATCGTCCACGGCCGCCTCCACCACCGACCCGGAACCCAGATCACTGGCCAGGAACCGGAACTGGAGACTGCTCCCCAGGGTCAGGTAGTCGGCCAGCATGAAATTCATCTGCTGCCAGGAGCGGTTGCTGGTCATGGTATTTTCCAGATCCACCCAGGACCCGTCCTGGGCCTGGGCTTGCACCACCCAATGATCCTCTCCCGGGGAATAGCCGGTGTCGTTGGTGTACCAGCGATAGTACTGGACCTCCAGACCACCATAACTACTGATGTCGAACACCGGCGACTGCAGGGTCGTGATCCCCCCGTCAACATCCTGGGTACCCTGGGAAGATCCCACCGGGTCCTGTCCCGTCACCCAGCACATTGTGCCGGGATCACTGTGGTCGTCCTCGGGGGAAACCTCGGTTGAACCTTCGAACACCCCGTTGGGATCCACGTTGACCCACTGACCGGACACGGCGGTATCGCTACCCAGACCCCCGGTCCAGTCGACGGCATTTTCCATCTCACTGGAATAGATCACCGTGGTTTGGGCCACCGTGAAACCATGGACGTTGAACGGTGCGCCGGCGGGTTCGGTGCTGGTGTGGGCCAGCAGGTCGGTGCTGGTCAGCCAGTACTGCACCAGGGTTTCGTCCGACTGCCCGGGAATGGACACCCGCCAGGTGTCAACCGGACCCTCGGCCTGGGGAACCAGTTCAAAGGGCCCACCGTCAGTGCTGGACGTGTAGTAGAACCGGGTTTCCTGGATCCCACTGTAGTCGCTCACCTTGAATACCACATCGTACGGACCGTCCGTATCGGACGTGCTTTCGGGAATGGTCTGCATCTCAAAAACCGGACCGGCGATGT
Source organism: Candidatus Krumholzibacteriia bacterium (assembly GCA_030643455.1). Classification (GTDB taxonomy): domain Bacteria; phylum Krumholzibacteriota; class Krumholzibacteriia; order LZORAL124-64-63; family LZORAL124-64-63; genus JAGLCY01. Next base: position 9,889 of record DAOWLV010000074.1, read on the forward strand.
CGGTCAGGGCAAAGTCCACCACCGTCGCGAGATCCTCCTGGATAACCACGCTGAAAGTGGTATCCGGGGCGAATGAGGGGTGGTACACGGAAACATCGTAAGTGCCTATGACCAAACTGCTTTCATACTTGCCGTCAGCCGCGCTCAGCAGGTTCAATCCCACGCCCGACACGTTGATCGTCGCCCCTTCGATGGGAGTCCC
>DAOWLV010000368.1 GCA_030643455.1 Candidatus Krumholzibacteriia bacterium
GGGAAGGACCACTGAAACCGAATCGGCGTCGTGGGTGTATGTGAGGCTACCGGTCCGGTGGGCCACCGCGTCCACGGTGAGGGTATGCCGCAGGTCGAACACGAAATCCGTGAGATCCGGTTCGAGGCTGGCGAAGACCATCTTCACCACGCCCCTGATAATCCTGGTCTCAGGATCGATCCTCACGTCCAGATCGTAACGAAGGACGTCGTACCGGTCGCTGCCGGCCGCCGCGTCACCCAGCTCCCCGCTCTTACTGGCGCTGGAATCGCCGTCCACCGACTTGTCAAACTCGAATTCAAGGCGGGTCATCGGTCCATGGGGCAACACCTTTTCGGAGGCGTTGACCACGGAAGCGGCCGTCAGCAGAGCAACGAACAGAAATACGTCGAAGAGACGGACCGCGGTGTAACCGTTAGTCGTTTTCATGCTGACAATGCTAACACATTACAGGCTAAAAATCAGCCTCCGGAATTGAGTCCGACCGCTCCAGGGTCACCCTCCGGTCCGCGGAAACGGACCTGGTAATCCATGTGCCGCCACCGATTACGGCTCCATCGCCGATTTCGGTCTCGCCGCCCAGGATGGTGGCGTTGGCGTAGATGGTCACGTCGTCGCCGATGGTCGGATGCCTCTTGCCGCCCTTGACCAGGGTGCCGTCCTCGTTGCGGGGAAAACTGAGGGCCCCCAGGGTCACTCCCTGGTAGATCTTGACCCTGTCGCCGATCCGGGTGGTCTCCCCGATGACCACACCCGTGCCGTGATCGATGAAGAAATACTCCCCGATCTCGGCGCCAGGGTGGATATCCACCCCCGAAAGATGATGGGCCCACTCGCTCATGATCCGGGGCAGCAGAGGCACGCCCATCCGGTACAGCGGGTGGGCCAGGCGGTGGATGGAAATGGCCTGGACGCCCGGATAGCAGATGATGATCTCCTCGGTGTTGGCCGCCGCGGGATCGCCCGCAAAGGCGGCCTGGACATCCTTGTCCAGGAGCTTCCTGATACCGGCCAACTGCTCCAGATAAGCCATGGTCACCGAACGGCCCGCCGCGGTGAAGCGGTCCTTGTCCTGGGGCACGTCCGCCATGGTCCAGAGTTTTTCACACTCGCAATGGAGGTGCCGGCAGAATTTCAGCGTGCGTTCGATGACCTCCGCGAGATGCTGGCTCACGGTATCGAGACGGGCCCCCACCAGAAGTTCCAGGTCGGCGTCCCGGGGAATTGGAGCGCCGTGGTAACCCGGAAAAACCACCGCCAGCAGTTCTTCCAGGATCTCCACGACCACCTGCTGGGAAGGAAGGTTCTTCTCCCCGATTCGATTGATGCCCCCAAGGGTCTCGTAGGTCCCGACAATTTCCCGGGTCACCTCGCGCAGCTTGTGGGTTCGATCCTGGTTTGTCATGGCATGTCCTCAGTACAGGAATTCCCTGAACAGGTCCGAAGAAAGGTAACGTTCCCCGAAGGAGGGAATGATGACCACGATCCTTTTTCCGGCCATCTCCGGCCGCTCGGCCACCTGGACGGCCGCCAGTAGGGCCGACCCCGAGGAGATGCCCACAAACAGGCCTTCCCGGCTTGCGGCGCGCCGGGACATATCCATGGATTCATCGTTGCCCACGGTGATGACCTCGTTGATCAGGCCCGTGTCCAGGATAGCGGGGATGAATCCCGCCCCGATACCCTGAATCTTGTGGGGCCCGGGCTGCCCGCCGGAAAGCACCGGGGAATCCTCCGGTTCCACCGCCACGGAAATCAGGTCCGGATTCAGCTCCCGCAGCCGGCGAGTGACACCCGTGAGGGTCCCACCGGTACCCACTCCTGAAACAAGGACATCCACCCGACCGTCGGTGTCGGCCCAGATTTCCTCGGCCGTGGTCCGGTAGTGCACCTCGGGATTGGCAGGGTTGGTGAACTGGTCGGGCATGAAGGCCCCCGGCTTTTCAGCCAGCAATTCCTCCGCCTTGGCAATGGCCCCTTTCATGCCACCGGCGGCCTCGGTCAGGACCAGCTCCGCCCCCAGGGCCCGCAAGACGGCCCGGCGTTCCAGGGACATGCTCTCGGGCATCACCAGGGTCAACTTGTAACCCCGGGCCGCCCCGACAAAGGCCAGGGCGATGCCGGTGTTCCCGCTGGTGGCCTCGATGATCTCACCTCCCGGCTTCAGGCTTCCGTCCTTTTCCGCGGCCAGGATCATGGCCAGGCCGATCCGGTCCTTGACGCTGCCCATGGGATTGAGGGATTCCAGCTTGGCCACGATCTCCCCCGGCCCCCCGGACAACCGTCTCAGGCGGACGAGGGGCGTGGCGCCGATCAGGTTGGTCATGCTGTCATGGATGTTCCCGCTCATCGAAAAACCTCCTCCGGCCTACCTGGGCTGAAAGCGTGCCGGTCAGGATTGTAAAGGCGGTCCCGGATCAACCGGGCGCCTGATATTGCACCTTGAATATACATGATAGAAACTGTGAAGATTTAAGCAACCGGTCCCGGAATCAGGCCAGCGAGGCCCCCAGGCGACCGAGTTGATCCTTGTCCCCGAGCGCCACTAGCATGTCCCCGTTGTGCAGAACGGATTCCGGCCCGGGATTGAACACCATCTCCCCCACATGCTTCTTGATGGCGATGACCACCACGTCATAACTCTCGCGGATCCCGGAGTCCTTGAGGGCCACCCCGTCGAGAGCCGAATCACCGCCGATGGCCAGTTCCTCGAACATCAGGTCCAGTCCGCCACTCCGGGTCGCGATTTCCAGGAAATCACTCACGGTGGGCCGCAGGAGGGCCTGCACGATCCTCATGCCGCCGATCACGTAGGGAGAAATGACCCGGTCCGCTCCGGCCCGTTCGATCTTGTCACACGCCTGTCGATCCGTGGCCCGGGAAAGGATATAGAGGCCTGGATTTTCTTCACGGCACATCACCCGCGCCGAAAGGGTGATGTAGAGATTGTCCACGTTGCTGGAGACGACGGCCACCAGACCCTTGGCCTGCAGAACGCCCGCGTTGCGGAGAATCTCGTCCTCGGTGGCATCGCCCTTGACCACCAGGTAACCCTTGTCCATCAGGTCTTCGGAGCTTTCCGGGTCCCCCTCGACGACCACGAAAGGCACTCCCTCCTTGGTCAATTCCTCGCAGAGTATCTGCCCCATGCGGCCGTGGCCGCAGACGATGTAGTGATGGCGGAGTTTATCGATATCGCGCAGCATCCGTTTCCTCCCGACATAGCGCTCAATGGAACCTTCGATGATGACCCGGCCGACCGAACCCAGGGTGTAGGTCAACACCGTCAGGCCGCTGATGATGAGCAGAACGACGAAGATCTGGCCGGATCCGTCAAGCTCGTGGACTTCCCGAAAACCGACCGTACTGACCGTGATGACGGTCATGTACAACCCGTCCAGGACGGTGAAATCCTCCATGAGGGCGAACCAGGCTGTTCCTGCGGCCAGCACCAGGAACAGGAAAATCAGCCCCCTGATCACGTGGCTGAAACTCACATTTGAATCGAACATGAAACCTCCCTACTTCCTGCATGTATCCTAAGGGCTTGCCACCGGGACGAAAAGAGACAAAATTGGGGGAACTGGA
>DAOWLV010000221.1 GCA_030643455.1 Candidatus Krumholzibacteriia bacterium
ATACGGAGGATCACCCTGACCTCGTTGAAAGCCGGGCCGAAGACATCGCCGACGCCATCGCGGCGGCTCAGCGCCTGTTCTCCACCAACATCTTCCCCGAGATGAGAGTGAGCTGGCGCGAGTTCCCCGACCACATCGGACATCTGACTACGCCGGGATGTTTCCGCTGTCATGACGGGTTGCACGAGACCGAAAGCGGCGAGGTGCTGTCACGCGATTGCAACGTGTGTCATACGATCGTGGCGCAGGAGCGGAAGACGGGGGAGACGCTGGTTTCCCTGGACAGTGTCGAGTATGTGCATCCCGAGGACATTGATGGGGAGTGGAAAGAGATCAACTGTTCGGAGTGTCACGGGGAGTGAGCGTGGCTTTCGGCACCTGACCTGGCATGCCCGGTCACACGGAACGGCGGGCAGCGACATCGTGTCGCTGCCCGCCTCGGCATTCCGGCCCCTTTCGCCGTCCTTGGCTTCGGGACCTCCATGACGTCCGTTTGACCGGGCATGCCAGGTCAGGTGCCGAAAGCCAAGCATCACTTCAACCCGCAGAGCGGATCAGCCTTCTTCTTCAGACACCTTATCGGGGTTCTCGTCGACTTTGTCGACATCGGGGGCGTCATCGTCGTCATCGTCGTCGTCGTCATCATCGTACAGGTCTTTGAAGGCTTCCATTTCGGTCATCGCTTTTACGAAACACTGCACGGCGGGCATGTCCATGCTCCAGTCGGCACCGTAAATTTCCCCCTCGATGGTGAAGGCGCCGGTGAAGGGGATGGGATTGCCCTTGATGGCCTCGTATTCTTCCTCATTGAGTTCTTCCAGCCATTCGGTGATCCAGGAGAGGATGGCCATCAGATCGCCCACTATCACCTGCTGGCAGGCCGGGCCCGTCTTGGCGGCGATGGCGGCGACTTCGGGGTTGGCGGCGCCACGCCGTTGTCCGGCCATCTGGATCATGTGGGCCAGGTTGGCAGGATTGGGGTCAGCGCTGAGAATCAGGTAATTTCCCCGGATGGCCATGTTGACGTTGGGGGTGACCTTGCGCAGGATGGCGACCATCTGCTCGGCCTGCAGGCGGCCGGCGCCGCTCATTTGGGGGTTCATCGGATCGGAGCCCAGTTCGGCCAGTTTTTCCTCGTCGTATTCCACGACCCAGCTGCGCACTTCGGCGCCCGCCACCTTTCCGGTGGGCATTTTCTTCAGCCGGACGCCGATGTCCGCCGCGGACAGGCCATCGAAAAGGCCGGCGAACCGTTCGAGAGTGGCCGGCGCGTCCGTGCAATCCATGACCATGTTGGCGGTCATGCCCTCATGGGACATCTTCATCGAAGCCGCCAAAGGGTTGGCGAACAGGTCCATGGAGGCGACATAGTTTTCGACCCAGGCGCGGTAGGCGGTGGCCTGTTCGGGGGGCATCCCGGAAACAGTTCTTTCCAGGCTGGCCAGGTAATAACCCTTGAACACCTCGAACTGCCGGGTCTGGTCCATGGCCATGGCCTGGATGATGTTCCCTCCGGAGGGCAGAAGCCGCGTCAATTGAAGGGCGTCTTCGAAAGAGGGCTGAGGGCCGGGATCCAGGGGGCTGTCCGCCGAGACCGCAAATCCGGAATGGAGGGTCAAGGTCTCACCCTCGACACGGAGGGCCAGGTCCAGGCGAAGGGCCGAGACCATGATGGCTCGGGCCATGTCGCCCAGGGCGGCGGTTTCTCCGGGGGTCATGCCGGCCGCGGGGGTGATCTCGCCGGTTTCGGAAGTGTCAGGCGTGGCAGGCCCCATCGGCATGGCCGCCAGTCCCATCTCGACCATCGGGCCGTAGGTGGCCAGGATCATCTCGAGATCGAGGCGGACGGTCACGAATCCCGGACTCAGGTTAAGCGCCAATTCCGGGATTCCGTCCGCCGGGGCATAACCGGGTGCGCCGGAAATTGCGAGGTAGTTGCCTTCGAAGAGGATGTCGACTCTTTCGTTGCCCAGATTCTCCCGGTCGGTGAAGTCTTCCCGGATCGGCACGATGAAGATGACATTCGGTTCTGCCCCGCCCATCATGTCGGGCAAGCCCATCACCACGGCCAATGGCCCGTCAGGATCCGCGTATTCGTCGAAATGAGGTATTTGTTCCCTGAACATGTCGATCAGGTCGATTGTTTCTCCGTCTGCGGAACCATCATCCAGCATTTCTTCGATGAGTTGCCACTGCTGGTCCAGATCGTTCACCGAAGTGACGGCAAAGATGAAAGCCGGGTCGGCGGGCATCAGTTTCAGCATGTCCTCGGGCATGACGAACGTGTCGTCGGCACTCCAAACCGTACCTGCGGTCAGAAGAATCAGGCATCCGACGAAAATGACGCGCTTCAACATGTCGGCCTCCTCAATAGTCTTCGGGTTCTTTCACCTGGCCGGCGCCGGTGTCCGGCAGCAGGAACTTGTCGGGGTGCTGCTCGAGAACCGCGCGAAGCCAGGCCTCGGGATACCCTTTTTCCTGTGGGCGTCCGTTTTCGTCCTTCACGTAACCATCGTTGTACTTGGTCAACAGATATTCGCCCAGGTCACGCCACTTGTCGACGACGGCTTCAGCGTGGGTGACGGAGTAGTCGGTCAGGTAGCGGGACATCAGGGCGGGATCGGATTTCGCGAGTTCGACGGCAGTTTTCTCGATGGCAGGCTGCAGATCCAGGAAGTCGCCTTCCAGTTCGGCCTGGACGATCCGGATGTCCGGCAGCATGTACTGGTATTTCAGATTGGCGTAGTTGGACACGAAGTTGAAGACCCACCAGGCCGAGTCCCAGCCGAACTTGCCCAGGCTGCCGGTGGCGAAGGATTCCGGCACGGACTCGATGCCACAGTAGAGGGGCACATAACACGTGAAATACGTGTCGTCCACACCGTACCAGGTCAGGCCGCCGATCGCATCGGGCAGCCAGTCGCGTGATTGTGTGACCATGGAAAAGCCCGTCTGCTGGGTGGAGATGGGACGTTCCCAGGTGTAGTATTGTCCGTCCACTTCCCAGCCCATGGGGCGCCAGCGGTGGGGGGTGCCGTAGGGACCCGAGTCCACGCCCTGGGTCATATCCAGTTCGGTTCCTTCGTAGTGGTCGCGCATGAGTTCGAACACATCGGCCACGGCCAGCTTTTTCTCCGGCTTGATCCACAAAGGCAGAGGCTCGGCGCCTTCGACGCCGCGATGGAAATCCATCGGCCACTCCTGTGAGGGTGCACAGCGGCGGTACAGACTCCACACCCGCGTCGAGGTGTAGCGCAGGTTCTGGGGAGTGGTCGGGTGGAATGCCCTGCGCCAGCTGAACTCCTGCTCACCGTCAGGGTCGTACCAACCACTGGAGGCGGCGAACTCTTCCAACCCCTTCGAGGTCAGGCAGTTTTTCTTGTCGCGACGATCGAACGTATCGATGCGACCGAGATTGGCGTGGGCGATCACATAACCATCGGGCACGCGAAGGGCCACCCAGTGGGCGCCCTGCCCACCCGGGCCGGGCCCGACCATCTCCACGACCCAGGCTTCATCCTTGCCGCCGATGTAGAAGGATTCCCCGCTGCTGCGGTAACCGTATTGATCGACCAGAGCGCCCATCACCTCGACGGCTTCACGCGCGCTGGCGGCCCTCTGCAGTACCAGGCGCATCAACGTCCAGTAGTGAAGCAGGCCGTCGGGATTGACCAGTTCTTCACGCCCGCCGGTGGTGGTCTCGGCGATGGTCACCTGGTGTTCGTTCATCAGGTTGACAACCTGGAAGGTGTGGGCCGGCAGCGCGACCTCGCCCAGCACGTTGCCCGACCAGTCCTTGATCTGCTCCACCGCCCCGGGTTCGTGGTCCGCTGCCGGTGTCAGGCGCAGGTGGGGGTGGAATTCCCCGTCGCAGGTGTATGTCACCATGACCGAACCGTCGACCGTCGCTCCCTTGGTGGCGATGAAGTTGGTGCAGGCGGCGGCAGGGCCCGTGCTGGCCAGGAACGTAAAAATGGTGATGATCGGAAGGAAAAGCCGGTGCATTGAAGAACCTTTCGCGGTTCGAATCCGTGGAACAAAGGATCCCGGATAAAGTATCATGGCCGGCAGAATGACACAATATGGGGGGTTACAACCCGAACATGACGGTAACTGCGATCTTGTGGTCGGGAATGTCACCGATTCCCCAGCGGTATTCCACGTTGTACCGCCGCGTGCTTTTCATGGGAATGTGCAGGCCGAGGATCAGACTCAAGCCCAGCTCGGTGTCCGGCGAGAGCATGAGGGTGGGACCGGCTGCGCCGTAGAACCGGATGCCGGTTTCGGGCAGGGGGATCAGGTAGAAGCGCAGGTCCGCGTTCAAGGCGGTGGAGGAATGGTCCCCCAGGGTGAAATCCAGGCTGGGGACCAGGGTCGCCGCACCCAGGATGGGTCCGAATTCGCCCTGGAAACCCAGGAAAAAGTCGTCGTTGCCGCCGCTGAGGCCCAAGCGGGGGCCGAGGGCGGAATCGGCATGGGCCTGGTGGCTGAGACCTGTTACCGACGCAGTCAATATCAAGGCAAGCAGGATCATTCTCTTCTGGTGCACGAACCAACCTCCATGTTGGAATTTCCATCAGAATAACCAGGAATCCGGGAAGTTGTAAACCCGACAGGTTAAATGGTCCAACACCCTGACCCGCATTCGGGTGGACATTCGGGGCCGGAATTTCTATGATGCCTGTTCACTGAACGAATTGGATCATTGCATTTCCATCCTTCAAGGAGCCTCGATGAAATCATGTCATGGAATTCCCGCGGTGGTCTTTCTGCTGCTTGTCCTTTTTCTGGCCGGTTGCGGCGGCGGCAACAGCCCGGAGATGGAGCTGGGCGGCCTCAATACCGGCGACTATCTCGACGGACTGCTGTCCCGCACCTCCCGGGCTCTCGGTAGCATCAACAGCATGGAGTCGGCCGAGGCTGCCGTGCCACAGCTCAAGGCCATCAATGATGATTACGACGATCTGATCTACCATCTTCCCAACCTGTCGGAGAAGGGCCGCGCCGACATGTCCAAAAAGGCGCAAAAGGCTCTTCCGGAAATCCAGGACATGGCCCAGCGCATCAATGGTACGCCCGGCCTGAGCGCCATCCTGGGCCCGTCCATGGACGCGATGGTCGAAAAGATCGGCCTGCTTCTCTAGAAATCGAACTGAAAACTTACCCAACCCGGAGGGAGATCCCATGAAAACCCGTCATATCGTCTCGATCGTTCTTGTCCTCGCCGTGTTCACCCTGCTGGCCGGCTGCAGCAGCAAGCCCCACGAACTGGAAAGAGGAGGGCTTAACGCTGGGGATCTCATGCAAGGCCTTCTCGACAAGACCACTGTCACGCTCGGCGGGGTGACCTCGAAGAAGTCCGCCGAAGAGGCCCTGCCCGTGCTCGAGGATATCAACAAGGAATTCGAGAAATTGATCGATACCCATGGCGACCTGTCGGATCAGGGCCAGGCCGATCTTTCCGCCCAGGCGAAGAAGGCCATGCCGGGGTTGAAGGACATCACACAAAGGATCAACATGCAGAGCTACGGGGATATCCTGCGGCCGACCATGCATGAGATGATCGGGAATTTGACGAAGCTGCTTTAGTCTTTGAGGTTTATTTGGAAGAAACCACCGGGGTCGGCCCGGTGGTTTCTTTTTTCCCTAGGTTGGCCGCTTGTGCTACAGCCAATGTCTACGGGCTTGCCGGCCGGAAGGATGAAGCCTGGGATCTGGCGGGGGGCAGGGATGGAAATGATCCATCATATTCCCATCGTAGGGCCGCTTTGTTGATTCTGGAGGGGGACCATGATCAGGCCATTGATCTGTTTGAACAAGCGTTGAAGGCCTATCCAGCACTGACGAAATTCACCATTCTCACTTTTTTGGTTCAAGAGCCATTGAAGGAT
>DAOWLV010000450.1 GCA_030643455.1 Candidatus Krumholzibacteriia bacterium
CCCGAACAGTTCACGTTTGCCGGTTGGAACGACGAGAAGGTCTACGCCTACGTCGTCAAGCCCTACGACTGGACCGAAGAAAAGGCCGCGGCCGGACAAAAATGGCCCGTGACCTTCCTGGTCCACGGCGGACCCCAGGGCAGCTTCGGCAACGACTTCCACTACCGCTGGAACCCCCAGGCCTACGTCGGCGCCGGGTTCACCACCGTGGCCGTCGATTTCCACGGATCCACCGGCTACGGCCAGGAGTTCACCGATGCCATCAGCGGGCACTGGGGCGACCGTCCCCTCGAGGATCTGGAGAAGGGCCTCGCCGCGGCGCTGGAGAAATACACCTGGATGGACGGAGGGAAAGTCGTCGCGTCCGGTGCCAGTTACGGCGCCTACATGATCAACTGGATGCATGGGCAACCTTTCGCCCGGAACTTCCGCGCCTTCGTGAGTCACGACGGCAATCTCGACGAGCGGATGGCCTACTACGACACCGAGGAACTCTGGTTCCCCGAGTGGGAACACGGCGGAACACCCTGGACCAAGGGCAGCAGCTTCGGCACGCACAACCCCGCCGATCATGTGCAGAACTGGCATGTGCCCACCCTGGTCGTGCACGGCGCGCTGGACTACCGCGTGGTCGACACCCAGGGCCTGAGCACGTTCACGGCGCTGCGGCGTCAGGGCGTACCGGCCCGGTTGCTGTATTATCCGGACGAGAACCACTGGGTGCTCAAGCCCCAGAACTCGATCCAGTGGCACAACGAGGTCATGGGCTGGATTACCCGCTGGATCGACTGAGAAAGTTCTCCGAAAGGACGGACAGCATCGTCGTGGAGGACTGATATATCAATTCCTCCAACTTTGGACTCCCGCAGTTGACGGCTGAACGAAACGCCTTATCCTTTGGACGAAATTAGTTATCGAATTCAACTTCACGGGAGTCGGAAACCGATGGCGAACAAGGATCCCCGGGAGCTTCCCCAGCTCCACCAGATCGAAAACGCCGAATGGCGTGAATCGCTGGATTACGTGCTGCAGGAGCAGGGAGAAGAACGTGTGGTCCAGATCCTGCGCCTGTTGCAGACCCGGGCCCAGGAGCACGGGGTCAGCATCCCCTTCACGGCCAACACCCCCTACATCAACACCATTCCGCGGCAGGACCAGCCTGTTTTTCCGGGTGACCGCACCCTTGAGCGGCGCATCAAGTCCATCGTGCGCTGGAACGCCATGGCCATGGTCGTGCGGGCCAACAAGGAACTGCCGGGCATCGGCGGGCACATCTCCACCTTCGCCTCGGCTGCCAACCTGTGGGAAATCGGTTTCAACCATTTCTGGCGCGGCCGCACCAAGGACTTCATCGGCGACATGATCTATTTCCAGGGCCACGCCAGCCCAGGCATCTATGCCCGCGCCTTTCTCGAGGGCCGTTTGACCGAACAGGATCTGACCCGCTTCCGGCGCGAACTCGACCCCGAAGGCGGACTGTCCTCCTATCCCCACCCCTTCCTTATGTCCGACTTCTGGGAATTCCCCACCGTGTCCATGGGCCTGACCGCCCTGACGGCCATCTATCAGGCACGCTTCAATCACTATCTGGTCGACCGCGGTCTGCGCTCCGGCAGTGGCCGCAAGGTGTGGGCGATGCTGGGCGACGGCGAGATGGACGAGCCCGAATCCCTCGGCGCCATCACCCTGGCCAGCCGCGAAAACCTGGACAACCTGATCTTCGTGGTGAACTGCAACCTCCAGCGGCTGGACGGCCCGGTGCGTGGGAACGGCAAGGTCATCCAGGAGCTTGAAGCCGCCTTCCGCGGCGCCGGCTGGAACGTGATCAAGGTGATCTGGGGCGGCGACTGGGACCGTCTTCTTGATGAAGACAGCTCCGATCTGCTCGTTCAGCGAATGGAAGAAATCCTCGACGGTGAGATGCAGCGCTATACCGTGTCCGGCGGCGGCTACATCAGGGACCACTTCTTCGGCAAGTACCCCGAACTGGCGAAACTGGTGGAGAGCTACAGCGACGAGCAGGTGCGCAAACTGCGCCGTGGTGGGCACGACCCCGAGAAGGTGTACGCCGCCTACAAGGCCGCCTTCGAGCACAAGGGATCCCCAACGGTGATCCTCGCCCACACCATCAAGGGTTACGGACTGGGCGAGGCGGGCGAAGGCAAGAACATCACCCATTCTCAGAAAAAGCTGAATGAAGATGAGCTGAAGGCCTTCAGGACCCGCTTCAATATTCCCATCAGTGACGAAGACATCGCCGAGGCTCCCTTTTACAAACCCGCCGAGGACAGCCCCGAGATGAAATACCTCCGGGCACGTCGCAAGGACCTGGGCAGCTCGCTGCCCGCGCGAGTGAGTGGCAGCCAACCGATGGCCTGCCAGACCGAAGAAATGTTCCGCGAGTATTACGACGGTTCGGGTGACCGTGAACTGGCCACGACCATGGCTTATGTGCACATGCTGGCGAAACTTCTGAAAGACGAGGAGATCGGCAAGCTGATCGTGCCCATCGTGCCCGACGAAGCGCGCACCTTCGGCATGGAATCCCTGTTCCGGCAGGCCGGCATCTACAGCCACGCCGGTCAGCTCTACGACCCCGTGGACAAGGGTAGCCTGCTGTTCTACAACGAGAAAAAGACCGGCGCCATCCTCGAGGAAGGCCTGAGTGAAGCCGGCTCGCTGGCCAGTTTCATCGCTGCGGGCACCGCCTACACCAACAACGGGGTCCAGACGATCCCCTTCTACACCTTCTATTCGATGTTCGGATTCCAGCGCGTCGGCGATCTGATC
>DAOWLV010000025.1 GCA_030643455.1 Candidatus Krumholzibacteriia bacterium
ATCGTGGCGCCACCCGGCCTTTTGCGCGCCCACCTCGAGTTGCTGGAAGCCAACCCGGACTGCGGCACCATCGGGTATGCGGTGACCGAACCGGACCTCATCGACGCCCCGCATTTTCACTACCTGGATTCCCGAGGAGTCGCGCGTCTTCAGCCCGGTCCGGCTCCGGGTCGGTTTTTCGTGACCCAGAACGCCGCGGTGCCTCGTGCCGCTTTCCTGGCGGTGGACGGCTTCGACGAAGATTTTTCCGGCTACGGATTCGAGGACATGGAGGTGGCTTTCCGTCTGGAGGATGAAGCGGGGGTCCGTTTCCTGGCTCTTACGGTGCCGGTGCCCCGTCATGTACATCATCACACCCTGGACCAGTATCTCGAGAAGAAGGTGGATTGCGGGCGTCAATCCCTTCCGCACCTGGCCCGGCTTCACCCGGGCAGGATTCGGGAAATGAATCTCCACTACGTGGTGGATGTTCCGGGCCATGGGTCCCTGTCCCTGGCCGGCAGCATGTTGCGCCGGTTCATCGGCTCGAGCTGGGGATTCCGCCTTCCGGGATTGATGGCCGCCTGGCCCACACGGGCCGGACACATTCCGTGGTGGCCGTCCCTGTACTTCAAGATGATGAACCTCACTGTTCTGTGTTGCTTCAGACAGGCTCTGACAGACTCTCTGAAACCTGATTTTTCACGACACTACGACAGCCATATCTGCCAAACTGGCATATCGATCCCCGAGGGGAATTCGTTGGTTTATTGAAGCCAATTGGTGGAAACCCCGAAACATACTGAAACACAATGCCTTATGTCTGTTTCTTACAAGGTGAGTTTTGGGCACGCCCCTTGTAAGAGGTACCATGAGCAATTTTGTCATCAAAACCACTCGAGATTGGAGATAGAAATGGGAAAGATCATAGGAATCGATCTGGGGACCACCAACAGCGTCGTGGCGGTCATGGAAGGCGGCGAGGCCAAGGTCATCCAGAACAAGGAAGGCAATCGCACGACCCCTTCGGTGGTGGCCTGGAACAAGAACGGCGATCGCCTGGTGGGGCTGCTGGCCAAGCGGCAGGCCGTCACCAACCCGACCGATACGGTCTATTCGGTCAAACGGTTCATGGGTCGCCGGTTCAACGAGGTTTCGACCGAAATGACCGAGGTGCCCTACGATGTGATCAAGGACGCCAGCGGCGATGTGCGCATCAAGACCAGTCACGGCGAGTTCTCTCCTCCGGAAATCTCCGCGCAGATCCTGCGGACCCTCAAGGAAACCGCTGAGGAATATCTGGGTGAATCGGTGACCGAAGCGGTCATCACCGTGCCGGCCTACTTCAACGACAGTCAGCGTCAGGCCACCAAGGATGCCGGCAAGATCGCCGGTCTCGAGGTCAAGCGCATCATCAACGAACCCACGGCCGCCGCCTTGGCCTACGGTCTCGAGCGCAAGGGCGAGGAGACCATCGCCGTGTTCGACCTTGGCGGTGGTACGTTTGACATTTCCATCCTGGAAATCGTCGATGGGGTGTTCTCGGTCCTGGCCACCAACGGCGACACCCATCTCGGCGGTGACGACTTCGACCAGCGGGTCATCGATCACCTCGTCGACAACTTCGTGAAGCAGGAAGGCATCGATCTCAGCAAGGACCCCATGGCCCTGCAGAGGTTGAAGGAAGCCGCGGAGCTGGCCAAGCGTGAGCTGAGCACCTCGACCCAGGCCGAGATCAACCTGCCGTTCATCACCGCGGATCAGAACGGACCCAAACACATGACCCTGACCCTGACCCGGGCCAAGTTCGAGTCCCTGGTCGAGGACCTGGTTGAGCGCGTGGTGCAGCCATGTCTGAGCTGTCTCAAGGACGCGGGCCTCAAGCCCGATGATATCGATGAAGTGCTGCTCGTCGGCGGGTCCACACGGATGCCGGCGGTCCAGGCCAAGGTCCAGGAGATCTTCAAGCAGGAACTCAACCACACGGTCAACCCCGACGAGGTCGTGGGTATGGGCGCGGCCATCCAGGGTGGTGTGCTGGGCGGGGAAGACATGGACATCGTCCTGCTGGACGTGACCCCCCTGAGCCTGGGCATCGAGACCCTGGGCAGCGTGATGACCCGGCTCATAGATCGGAACACCACGATTCCGACAAAAAAGAGCCAGATCTTCTCCACGGCCGCGGACAACCAGCCCACGGTGGACATCCACGTCCTGCAGGGTGAGCGGGAAATGGCCACTGACAACAAGACCATCGGCCGATTCCAGCTGACGGGTTTGCCGCCCGCCGCTCGTGGGGTGCCCCAGATCGAGGTCGCCTTCGATATCGACGCCAACGGCATTCTTTCGGTGAGTGCCGTGGACAAGGCCACGGGCAAGGAGCAGTCCATCAAGATCCAGGCTTCCAGCGGATTGAGCGACGAGGAAGTGGAGCGGATGGTCAGCGACGCCGACCTCCACGCGGATGAAGACAAGAAGAAACGGGATCTGATCGACCTCCGGAACGAGGCCGAAGCCCGGATCCATTCCGCCCGGAAGAGCATGGAGGATCTCGGTGATGATCTGGACGCCTCCCTGAAAGAGGATGTGGAAACCAAGATCACCGCCCTGGAAGAGGTTCTCAAGGGTGAGGACCCGGACATGATTCGGGCGGCCAGCGACGCCCTGATGACTGCAGTCCAGCAGCTGGCCAGCGCGGCGTATGAAAAGGCCTCCGCTGCCCAGGGCGGCTCCGAAGCTGATGCGGAATCCACCCAAGGTTCCGGCGAAACCGAGGCTTCCGAGGAGTCCGGCAAGGACGATGCGGTGGACGCCGATTACGAGGTGGTGGAGGATTAGGCGCCCCATTTCGGAATAAATTGGTTGACAATTATCAAAACCATGGTAAGGTCGGTTTCCGGGGATATGCCCCGCAACCGGCCTTATCAGCACCTCGGCCTGAAATTTGGGGATTTTTCAGGAATACCTGACAAAATAAGTCTTGCAATGGGTCCGGTGGATCTCATATACTCCCTGGGGAGTTGGATGAATTCATGACCTGTTGTCAACAAGGGGATTATGGGTGGAATGACACCCATGACCCGTTCAGATCAAGGCGAAACCCTGGAACCAACCAACCGGGATTTCGTATATAGATAGCGTGGCTTTCGTAAAAAAGATGAGCTGCAAGGTCAAGATTTTTCCATGTTCGCCCCGGATAGGGGATCGGAATTGGGGACGGCATTGATCGTTGGGGATTAGTCAGGAGGACACCGAGTGTACGAAGTTGAACTCAGCAGTGACCGCAGGGAAGACTCCAGTCTTCAGCATTATCTGCAGACCATTGGAAAGCATAATCTGCTGACCCGGGAAGAGGAATTCGAACTGGCCACACGAATCAGGGGCGGCGACAAGGAAGCCCTCGACAAGCTGGTCAACTCGAATTTGCGCTTTGTGGTCAGTGTGGCGAAAAAGTTCCTCAACCAGGGCCTCAGTTACATGGATCTGATCGCCGAAGGCAATATCGGTTTGATCACCGCCGGCAAGCGCTTCGACGAAAGACGGGAATTCCGCTTCATCTCCTATGCGGTGTGGTGGATCCGGCAGTCCATCCAGAAGGCCATCGCCGAGCAGACCAACACCGTGCGGCTTCCCATCAACCGCTCGCAGCAGGCGCAGCGCATGAAACGCGTATCGCAGAGTCTCGAACAGAAGCACCACCGCAAGGTGGCCGAGGACGAGATCGCCGAAGCCATGAGCCTGGACATTCGCAAGATGGGACAGATCCGGGCGGCCAGTCGGCCGCTGATCAGCCTCGACCAGCCTCTGTACGACGATGACGTGACGCTGGCCGATACCCTCTCGAACCCGGAGGATCTGACTCCGGACCAGGGTTATGTCTCCCATGAACTGGTGCGGGAACTGGCTGACGCCATGGACCTTCTCTCACCGCGGGAACGGAACATCGTGATCCGTTATTACGGGCTGGGCGCCAAGGAAACGGCTTCCCTGGAAACCATCGGGCAGGATATCAATCTGTCGCGGGAGCGAGTTCGCCAGATCCGGAACCAGGCTCTCAGCAAGATGCGCCAGCACGGTCACGGCGAACGTCTGGTCGATTACCTCACGTGATGGTCCCGGTATCCCTGAGTCCGCTTTTCGATTGACATTGTCAGGTGGTCAGACAATATTTTGCGTCCCGGTGGGCGATTAGCTCAGCTTTGGTTAGAGCGCTTGTTTGACAGACAAGAGGTCACAGGTTCGAATCCCGTATCGCCCACCACCATCTTTGGACCCGCCCTGAGCGGGTCCTTTTTTGTCCGTTCCCTGATGACCACATTGACTGATTTCACTGCTTCCAGGCACATGACACAATCATTCCAGACAGTGGCGAAGCCCTCAGCGACGTTGAGTCCCTGAATTGAATCGGGTCATGAGGCTTGCCTGTCCGCGGGGCCCGGTTTAGATTGGCCATCTTACTGATTAATTGGGCGGTTGGGATCGGAACCAGGGTTTCGTCTCCACCAAAAGCTGAGGATGGATGACCAACCATGTCGGAACTGTTGCTGAAGCTGCCGGACGGCAAGACCCTGCAGATCGAAGAGGGGCAGACCTACGGCGACGCGGTGCGCCAGATCGGTGAAGGTCTCTACCGCAGCGCCCTGGCCGTAACGATTGATGGCGTACACCATCCCCTGGTCGAAAAGGCGACAACCGGGGGCGAGATGGTGGTCATTACGCGGGGTGCGGACCAGGGTCTGGAGACCTTGCGGCATTCCACCGCGCACTTGCTGGCGTGGGCCGTCCAGGATCTTTTTCCCGGCGTGAAATTCGCATTCGGGCCTGACATCGAAAACGGTTTCTACTACGACTTCGACAAGGAGGATCCTTTCACCGAGGACGACCTGGAGAAGATCGAGAAACGCATGAAGGAGCTGGCGAAACAGAAGGTCGTCATCGAAAGGCGTGAGGTCAGCCGACAGGAAGCCGAAAAGATGTTCAGCGACCAGCCCTACAAGCTTGAGCAGATCGCCTCCCTGGGTGATGAACAGCTATCGGTTTACCGGATGGGGGAGTTCCAGGATCTGTGCGAGGGACCCCACACTCCTGACACCAAGGATCTGAAGGCCTTCAAGCTGACCAGCGTGGCTGGCGCCTACTGGCGGGGCGACAGCAGCAACCCCATGCTCCAGCGGATCTACGGGACCAGCTTCTTCAAGAAGAAGGACCTGGACGCCCACCTGGAGATGCTCGAGGAGGCAAAGAAGCGGGACCACCGGAAGCTCGGTCGGGAGCTGGACCTGTTCGGTATCATGGACGAGGCCGGCCCTGGCCTTTCCTACTGGTTTCCCCGGGGTGATCTCCTTCGCGAACAGATCATCGACTACTGGAAGATGGTCCACCGCAGCAACGGCTATTTGACCGTGACCACTCCCCATATTTCCCAGGCCGGCCTTTGGGAGACATCGGGGCACATGGAGTTCTACAA
This sequence comes from Candidatus Krumholzibacteriia bacterium, assembly GCA_030643455.1. Lineage (GTDB taxonomy): Bacteria > Krumholzibacteriota > Krumholzibacteriia > LZORAL124-64-63 > LZORAL124-64-63 > JAGLCY01. The sequence continues at coordinate 5,447 of DAOWLV010000025.1, forward strand.
GGACAACATGTTCATCTTCGAGCAGGACAACCGGCCCTACGTGGTCAAACCCATGAACTGTCCTGGTCATATCCTCATGTTCAAACGCAAGAAGCGGGGATACCACGGTCTGCCTGTTCGTTACGCCGAATTGGGCACCGTGTACCGGGCCGAACTGAAAGGGACCCTGCACGGCCTGATGCGTGTGCGCGGTTTCACCCAGGACGACGCCCACCACTTCTGCACTCCCGATCAGCTCGAGGACGAGGTGAGCCTTTGCATCGATCTCGTGAAGGAGATCATGGGGGCCTTCGGGTTCGACGATTTCAAGGTGGAGTTGTCGGTACGCGACCCGCAGAACAAGGATAAGTACGCCGGGAGCGACGAGGAATGGGATGCCGCCGAGTCTTCCCTGGTCAACGCCCTGAACAAGCATGGTCTCGACTACACCAGGGAAGAGGGCGAGGCCGTTTTCTACGGTCCCAAGATCGATGTGAAACTGATCGACGCGATCGGCCGGCGCTGGCAGACCAGCACCATCCAGTTCGATTTCAACCTGCCCCGCCGCTTCAACGTGACCTACACGGACAGCGATGGGCAGGAGCGTTATGTATACATGGTCCACCGGGCCATCATGGGTTCCCTCGAGCGGTTCATCGGGATCCTGACCGAGCATTTCGCTGGCGATTTTCCCCTGTGGCTCGCCCCGGAACAGGCCCGTGTCCTCTCGGTCAGCCGGGACCAGCACGACTATGCCCGTACCGTGGCCGCCAGGCTTCGGGATGCCGGACTGCGGGTGGGCGAGGATGTGCGCGAGGAGAAGATCGGGTTCAAGATCAGGGAGGCCGAGGTGCTGCGAGTGCCCTGGATGCTGATCGTGGGGGGCAGGGAGGCCGAAAGCGACGAGGTTTCCCTGCGGATCCGCCATAAAGGCGACACCGGAACCAGAAAGGTGGACCAGGTGGCCCAGGATCTCCTTGACGCCGTGAGGAACAAAACCTAGATTATATCGATTCCAACGCCGTCGGGGCTGGGTAAACCCCTTTCGGCGAATCCAAGAAGAGGTCCGCCCTCTCACCGTAGCTGACCCCAGGTGCTCTTTTTGAGCCCTTTGCGGACGGAGCGGTTTAGCAACCCGGAGCCTGTCTAGGCCTGTGGCGGACCAATGTGTCCGCTTTTTTGCGTTCTGGATTTGGATTTGATCTCATCCCAGCGGGAGGTAACGACTATCAAGGATAGCAAGTTGACCAGGGTCAACCGGATGATCAGGATTCCACGTGTCATGGTCGTAGACGAGGATGGTGAACAACTGGGTGTTCTCGAGACCAACGAGGCGATTGCCATCGCCGAGGACCGGGGACTCGATCTCGTGGAAGTGGCGCCCACCGCCCGTCCGCCTGTTTGCAAGATCATGGATTACGGCAAGTTCAAGTACGAACAGGCCAAGAAGGCCAAGAAAGCCAAGCAGGCGTCGCACACGGTCAAGATCAAGACGATCCAGTTCCGACCCAAGACCGACGATCACGATTACAATTTCAAGAAGAAGCACATCATCACTTTTCTTGAAGCCGGTCACAAGGTCAAGGTGGTCATGCGATTCAGGGGTCGGGAAATTACCCATCTGGATCTGGCCATGGAATTCTTGAATCACCTGATCGGCGAGGTCGAGGAATTCGGTATCCCCGAGTCCCGGCCCAAACGGGAGGGGCGGCTGATCACGTTCATGATCGCTCCGAAGAAAGTCCACTAGTCACCGAATTGCCGGGCCCAGTGGCCCGGGTGGACGGGCAGACTGATGAGGTTGCACCCGCTTTCCTTGGAAAGGGGGCGCGGACCTTCTGGAAACGTCCGGATAATACAGAGAGAAAGGCAGAAGCCATGGGCAACAAGATGAAAACCAATCGCGCCGCAGCCAAGCGTTTCAAGCTTACGGCCAGCGGACGCATCAAGAGGAACAAGGCCTTTCACGGTCACCTCTTCACAGCCAAGAGCCCCAAACGGCTGCGCAACCTGCGCAAGTCCGGCATGCTGGCTCGCAGTGACGAGGCCCGTGCACGCAAGATGCTGGGTAAATAAACTGACACCATACCGGTCCGGCTCCGAGTCGTCCTGATGGAGCCGAGATAAAGGAGGCAATGAAATGCCAAGAGCAACAAATAATCCTGCCGCCAAGGCGCGCAGGAAAAAGTACCTGAAAAGGGCCAAGGGTTTTGTCGGCGGCAAGGGAAACCAGTACGCCGCGGCGCGGGAAACCGTGGAACGCGCCATGGCCTATGCCTACCGGGATCGCCGCAACAGGAAGCGCGATTTCCGCCGGCTCTGGATCACCCGCATCAATGCGGCCGCCCGTCTGAACGGCATGAGCTACAGCCACTTCATCAACGGATTGAAAAAAGCCGAGATCGATATCGATCGCAAGATGCTTGCCGACCTGGCGGTCCATGATATCGGCGCATTCAACAAGCTGGCCGAGGCTGCCAAGAGCGCTCTCTAGACCGATCCTCGTTCACCAATCATGCCGGGTCCACCCGGCAGAGGGGATCCTGTCATGAAGGAGACCATAGACCGGCTTCGGTCCGAGGGAATCCAGCGGATCGAGGCTGCGGACTCGGTATCTGAAATCGATGCCGTCCGTGTGGCCCTCTTGGGCCGCAAGGGTGAGATCACGGCTCTCTTGCGCGCCCTCAAGGATGTGGACCCTGCCGAACGCCCTGCCATGGGGGCCGAACTGAACCGGTTGAAACAGGACCTGGGTGAGCTGTTGGACAGTCGCCAGGCGGAGATCGGGGGCTCAGGTGGCATTGCGGTGGCTCCGGTTGGCGACCTGACCCTGCCCGGCGTTCCACCCGCGGCTGCCGGCACGAATCATCCCCTGTTGACCGTCCTGGAAGCCATCTGTGACATCTTCTACGGCATGGGCTTTTCACGGGACGACGGGCCGGAAGTCGAACTGGACTACTACAATTTCACCGCCTTGAATTTCCCGAACGACCATCCCGCCCGGGATATCCAGGACACCTTTTACATCGATCCGAAAATCTGCCTGCGCACCCAGACCTCCCCGGTCCAGGTTCGCACGATGGAACGGAATGATCCGCCCCTGGCCTGCATCTTTCCCGGCCGGGTCTACCGCAATGAAAACGCGGATGCCTCCCACAGCTCCGAGTTCTTCCAGATCGAGGGACTGGTCGTGGACAAGGCCGTCAGCATGGCCGACCTCAAGGACACCGTCGATTCCTTCGTCCGCAACTTTTTCGGCGCCGACCAGCCAACACGTTTCAGGCCCCACTACTTTCCCTTCACCGAACCTTCGGTGGAGGTGGACATGCAGTGCGTGGTCTGCCGGGGATCCGGCTGCGGTGTGTGTGGTCAGACCGGGTGGTTGGAAATCATGGGAGCGGGCATGGTACATCCCAATGTTTTCAAGGCTGTTGGTTATCCGGACGACGTCTACAGCGGATTCGCCTTCGGCATGGGCATCGACCGGATCGCCATGCTCAAGTACGGCATCGGTGATATCCGCCTGCTGTACGAAAACGATCTGCGTTTTCTGAAACAATTCCGAGGTGTATCTTGAAAATCAGCCTTGATTGGCTCGCCGAATATGTTTCCTGGGATGATACACCCGCGGAACTGGCTGCCAAACTTACATCCGCCGGCCTCAACGTGGAAGGCCTGGAAGAGTACCGGCAGACCTTCCCCGAGGTCGTGATCGCCCGCGTGGTGCACCGGGAAAATCACCCCGATGCGGATCGGTTGAGTTTGTGTCGTGTCGATGATGGAAGCGGCGAGCCTGTCCAGGTCGTGTGCGGAGCGCCCAACGTGCGCGAGGGCCTCACCGTGTTGCTGGCCAGGGTGGGGGCCGTGCTGCCCGGCGATTTCAAGATCAAGAAATCCAGGATCAGGGGCGTGGAAAGCTTCGGCATGATCTGTTCCGCCAACGAACTCGGTCTGGCCAGCGAAGCAGCCGGCATCATGGAATTGGCGACGGATCTGGCTCCAGGTACTTCCGCGGATGAACTGTATGGTTTCACCGACACGGTTCTGGACATCGAGGTCACGCCCAATCGTCCCGACTGGTTGAGTCATTTCGGTGTGGCCCGCGAGGTGGCGGCCATTTATGGGACAAAGGTCTCCATGCCTCCCATCTGGAGCTTCCAGCCGAGCAGCGAGAGTCTGGGCATCCAGATCAAGATCGATGACTACGAGGACTGCCCCCGGTACGGGGCCTTCGGTCTGGTGGGGGTCGAGGTCGGGCCTTCCCCGGATTGGATGCAGAATCGCCTGCGCGCCATCGGCAGCCGCCCCATCAACAACCTGGTCGACATTACCAACTACGTGATGTTCGAACTGGGCCAGCCCATGCACGCTTTTGATCGGGCAAAGTTGACGGGGGACACCATCACCATTCGTGGGGCCGAGGCCGGCGCCCTGGTGACCACCCTTGATGAACAGGAACGGAAACTCGAAAAAGGCACCCTCCTGGTTTGTGACGAGAATGGCCCGATCGCCCTGGCCGGGGTCATGGGGCTGGCCAACACCGAGGTGAGCGAAGACACCACCGATATCATCCTGGAGAGCGCGTTCTTCAACCCCGGACTCGTCCGCACCGCCAGCCGCGGTCTCGGACTGGTCAGTGAAAGTTCCTACCGGTTCGAACGCGGCGCCGACTGGAGCATGGTGGAAAAGGCAGCATTGAGGGCCTTGCAGCTGTATCAGGAACTGGCCGGGGCCCACATCCTGCCTGCCTGGGCCAATCGGCAGGATCCGGACCGAAAATCACTTCCGTCCATTCCCTTGCGTCTGTGGCAGGTCAACCGGATCCTGGGAGCTGAAATCACCACGGACCAGGCGGCCCAGCACCTGCAGTCCCTGGGACTCAAGGTCCAGCCCATGGGCAATTCCGGAACCGGCAGCCGGAACGCGGTGGACATGATGGTCGAAATTCCCTCTTTCCGCAGGGACCTGTTTCTCGAGGTCGATCTCATCGAGGAGATCGCCAGAAGCTATGGCCTGGACAACCTGTCAGGGGGCAATGGTTTCCGGGGGTTCGGTGGTGGGGTTCGAGATCAGGATGATCTGATCCAGACCAAAATTCGCCACTGGTTTTCCGCCTGCGGCTTCCATGAAATTGTGACATCCAGCTTTCTGGCCGCCGGAGATCATGAACGTTTGGGCATGTCCGAAGAGGATCTCCGGAGCAAGACACTTGCGGTCATCAACCCCAAACACGGGGGCGACACCCAGTTGCGGACGACCCTGCTGCCCTCGCTCCTGGATGTCACCCGGCGCAATCTCAATGCGGGCGCCGAAGTCCCGATCCGGTTTTTCCAGATCAATCGCACCTTCTGGCCTGCAGGGGCCAAGAGGACGGACTGCCGGCAGGAAGACGATCTTCTGCTGCCCGAGGAACCAATATTCCTGCAGTTCGCGGTGGCCGGTTGGCGTCAGACCGGACTCGACGGCATGCCCGCCGACCTGCTTGAAACCAAGGGTGTCCTGGATGCCCTGAGTTCCCATCTCCGCCTGTCCCTGTCACTTGAAGCGGCCGACAGCGAAACGTGGCTCCAGGCCGGGTCCCAGTGGTGCATCAAGGACCGAGCGGGCCGCATCGTGGGTTCAGCCGGGAGGGTGGATCCCGGCGTTCTGGATCGATTCGATATCGATCTTCCCGTCGCGGTGGCCGAAATCAATCTCAGTGCGGCGAAAATGATCCCCGAACCCATGGAATTCCAGCCATTTACCAGGTTTCCAGCCGTCAGGCGGGATCTCTCCCTGGTGGTTCCCTCCGGAACAGCCTGGGGCGACATCACCGATACGGTCACCGATTGTGGGGGGCCCCTGCTGGAGCGGGTGGAACTCTTTGATATCTATCGCGGGAAAGGTGTTTCCGAGGGTCAGGGGGCCTTTGGAATTCGCTTGAAGTTCCGCTCGCAAAAGGGTAATTTGAAAGGCAAGACGGTGGACAAGGCCATTGCCAAGGTGCTCGAGGGCCTGTCCGGGCGTTTGAAGATAGAACCGAGAAGCCAGGACTGATGGACGGGTTGTTTTTGCCCGTGAATCGGTCCCCATTCCAGATGGCCGGGATCAAGGAAGAAAGCGGACACCTCAATGGACAGCAATCTCAACATTCTGGAGGCCAAGGTCCTCGAAGCCGTGGCGTTGATCAAGGAATTGCGGGTGGAAAACGAACGTCTCAGCTCACGCTGCGACGAACTTGAAGCCCACAACGTCGAACTCGAGGATGCCAGCCACCGTTTAAAACACGAACTCGACGATGCCCGTCAAGAGGCGGAAAACGTCGAGGTTTTTGAGCAGAAGAGGAAGGAAATCGAAGACAAGGTCGGAGATCTTCTCCAGAAACTGGAGGCCATGGGTTAGACCGTGGGCTGTGGATTCCGGGGCCCGACCTTTAGCGGGAAGCGGTCCGAGTTGGAACCTGAAAGCGTGACAGTAACCATTTTCGGCAAGGAGTACACTCTCAAGGGTGGCGCCGATTCCGAATATGTCCAGGAAATTGCGGCCTTTGTCGACAAGCGCATGAGCGAGGTCGCCCGCAACGCCGCCGTTGTCTCTACCGACAGGATTGCCATTCTGGCAGCCGTCAACATTGCCGACGAGTTGTTCCGGGAACAGCATAAACGAATGGAAGCAACGGCCACGCTCGAAGATAGATCGACCCATCTCACCCGGCTTCTGGTCCAGGAAGTCGGCGACGATCGTTCCGCGGAAAATGGTGGTGATTCCCTGCCCGGCACGTGATGTGTCGTACAAGTGAGCCAACACTTCGAAAAGGGGACTCCGGAGTTTTCGGCTTGAAGCCATGCCCTTCGGGGAAGGCAGAAGGCTGAAGCAGGAGACCCACCTGAAGCAACACGGTTCAGTTGCTTCCGGCTCACACGACCGGGCGGGGTTGCCCCACCATCCCAGGGTCAGTCCGACCCCTTTCTTCCTTTTCAGCTCCATAACCCGGGAAGGAGTGAGCATGCCGCAGGTTCCGGCGTATGCCTTTGTCATTGCCGCCGCGGTTCTTTTTTTCCTGTTGGGCTGGATCTCGTCCAGGATCCGTAATGACAAGCTCCACGGGCAGGCCGGTCTGATCCGTCAGGGGTTGCTGGAGGACGCCCGCAAGGAAGCCTCCGATCTTCTCAAGACGGCAAAACTCGAGGCCAAGGAAGAGTTCTACCAGGCACGAACCCGCTTTGACCAGGAAACGGAAAGTATCCGCAACGAAAGCCAGCGCCGCCTTGCGACGATGGATCATCGCGAAGACAATCTCAACAAGAAGGTCGCCTTCATTGACCAGAAGGAAAGCCGGCTGGATCAACTGGACGAGAGTCTGAGGGAGCGGCAGGAGGAATCCGACCGGGACCGACAACGACTGTCCACCCAGCTGGCCGAACAGAATATCAAGCTGGAACAGATCGCGGGCATGTCCTCTGAACGGGCAAAAAATCAGCTGATGGACAACATGATAGGAGCGGCCCGGTTGGCCGCGGGCAAGAGCATCCAGCAGGTGAGGGAGGAAACCGAACGGTCTTCCAGGCGTGAAGCCATGAAGATTCTCAGCCTGGCCATCCAGCGTTATGCTTCGGAGCATGTCGCCGAACGCACCATCTCGGTCGTGGATCTGCCGAACGATGAGATGAAGGGGCGCATCATCGGCCGGGAGGGGCGAAATATCCGTGCCTTCGAAATGGCCACCGGGGTCGACCTGATCATCGACGACACTCCCGGGGCGGTCATCATCTCGGGCTTTGATCCGGTGCGGCGGGAAGTGGCCCGCCAGGCCCTGGAAACCTTGATCCGCGACGGGCGGATCCATCCTGGGCGCATCGAGGAAGTGGTTGCCAAGACCAACCAGGAAATGCATGAGAAGATCCTGGAAACCGGTGAGCAGGCCTGTCTCGATGTGGGCCTGCAAAATGTGAATCACGAACTCTTCTACTACATTGGCCGATTGAACTATCGGACCAGTTACGGCCAGAACCTGTTGAAGCATTCCGCCGAAGTCGCGGCTGTGGCCGCCGTAGTGGCCGGAGAGCTGGGTCTCGACCAGCGTCTTGCCCGGAGGTGCGGATTTTTCCACGACATCGGCAAGGCCGCCGATCACGAGGTCGAAGGTCCCCACGCGGTGATCGGGGCGCGGTTGTGCAAAAAATTCGGAGAAAACGAAACGGTGATCAACGCCGTGGGCGGCCACCATCAGGACATCGAAGCCACATCGCCCTATACGTTCATCACCTCGGCCGCCGATGCGGTGTCCGCCTCACGGCCCGGGGCCAGGCGTGAAAACGTGGAGACCTATGTCCAGCGCCTGGAAAACCTGGAGGAGATCGCGGACAGTTTCGAGGGTGTGGAGAAATCCTACGCCATCCAGGCCGGTCGCGAAGTGAGGGTGCTGGTCAATCACAACAAGGTTTCGGATGCGGATGCCGCAATGCTGGCCGAGGAGGTCAGCCGTCGGATCGAAGGGGAGCTGGAATATCCCGGCCAGATCAAGATCATGGTGATTCGTGAAACGCGGGCCACTGCCTACGCCAAGTAAGGAGTCGAGGTGGAAACGATTCTGCTCAAGGGGAAACCGGTACGGGATGCGGTGTTTGCGGAATTGAAGATCAAGGTCGCCCAGGCTCCCCGCAAGCCGGGCCTGGCCGTGATCCTGGTAGGGGACGATCCCGCCTCGGCGGTGTATGTCAGTCATAAGGAAAAGGGTTGCGAAGTAGTCGGCTTCCACCATGTGACCCATCTTTTGCCCGCCGACACTCCCGAAAAGGAAGTGTTGGACCTGGTAAATCGACTGAATGCCGACCCTGCCATCGATGGCATCCTCGTTCAGCTTCCCCTTCCCAAGGGTATGAACCAGGAAAGGGTTCTGGGTGCCGTGGATCCTGCCAAGGACGTGGACGGCTTTCATCCGGAAAATCTGGGGTTGTTGGTGGCGGGCCATCCCCGTTTTGTGCCTTGTACTCCCAAGGGGATACTGCGCCTGCTGTCGTATTACGACATTCCCATGGCCGGCAAGAACGTGGCGGTGGTCGGGCGAAGCGTGATCGTGGGCCGGCCTCTGAGTCTTCTGCTGTCCTTGAAACGGG
>DAOWLV010000001.1 GCA_030643455.1 Candidatus Krumholzibacteriia bacterium
CTGCTGGCGTTGGCCAGACCGCAGTGGGGTGCCAGCGAAGTGACGGTGACGCAGCAGGGCTCGGACATCATCGTGGCCCTGGACATTTCCAATTCCATGCTGGCGGAGGATGTTCCTCCCAACCGGATGGAACGGGCCAAGACCGAGCTGGGTAGTTTCCTGTCACGCCTGGAGGACAGCCGCGTCGGCCTGGTGTTTTTCGCGGGCGCTGCTTTTGTCCAGTGTCCCATGACTCTCGACTACGGAACTGCGGGAATCTTTCTCAAGATGGCCGGCCCGGACATGATGTCCGAACAGGGCACGGCCATCGCCGCGGCCCTCAAGACCAGTCGCGAACTTCTGGCCAAGGGCAGGGAAGGCGCCCCGGGCGGGACGTTCCAGGCCATCCTTTTGGTCACCGATGGTGAGGATCTGGAAGGCGACTGGGAGAAGGAGGCCCAAGCCTGCAGGCGGGATGGCATCAGGGTCATTCCCGTGGGAGTGGGCGAGGAAACCGGGGGGCTGATCCCTATCCAGGATCAGAGGGGGCGAGCTGCGGGATTCATGAAGGACGAGGATAACAAGGTGGTGATGACGCGTCTGGATATGGCTTCCCTGAATAAGTTGGCCGCCATCGGGGGCGGTAGTCCGTTCCGCCTCGGAGTCGATCCGCTGGCAGGGGACAGGCTCTTTGCCGAGCTGGAAAGGTTGGGCAAGCGGGACCTCGAGGAACGGAGGATATCCGCCTACCAGGAACGTTTCATCCTGCCTCTTGCGCTTGCCCTGTTGAGCTTCGCCGTGCGCATGCTTCTGCGGCCAAGGGGAGACAGGAACACCCGGAGTGGGGGGCGTCCGGGAGTTTCGGCCTTGATGATGGTAGGATTGATGATCGGTCTGGTCACTCACGGCCAGGCCCTGGCCGGACCTCTCGAGCCCGGAAACGGGGACTTGGCCCAGGGACGGGAAAAATACCTTGCGGGCCAATACGAGGAGGCCCTGGGTGATTTCGAATCCGCCCTCGTTCAGGATCCCGATGATCCCGTCGTAACCCTTGCCGTGGGCGAAACTCTTTTCCGGCTGGAACGTTACGAAGAAGCCTTGGCCGAGTTCGAGCGTACACTGACCTTGACCGATGATCAGGAATTGAAAGCCGAGGCCCTCTATAACGCTGGCACCACCCTGCTGGCGGCGGGAGATCCCCGCCTGGCCGCCGAAAAATTACTCGGTTCCCTGGCCGTGGATGAGGGCCAGGATGATGCCCTGCACAACCTGGAAGTGGCATTGATGCGTATGCAGGAGCAACAGCAGCAAGAACAGCAAGAACAGCAAGACCAGGATCAGCAGGATCAAGACGAGCAAGATAAGAAGGATAAGCAGGACCAGCAGGACCAGCAGGACCAGCAGGACCAGCAGGACCAGCAGGACCAGCAGGACCAGCAGGAGCAGGACCAAAAGGATCAGAAGGAGCAGGAACAACAGGAACAACAGGAGCAGCAGGATCAAAAGGATCCCGATCATGCGGAAGACCAACAGGAGCCCACGGAATCCGAAACCGAGGAATTGACCCAGGAACAGGCCCTTCAGATTCTCAAGGCCCTGGACCGGGACGAGGAAGAGCTCAAGAGATCGGTGCAGAAGCGTCTCAGGGGCGGCAAGCCGAAAAGTGGAAAGAAATGGTGATCCCACCGATGTGGAAAATCTCCAACCTCCTGTCAAGAACGGCGCCGGCGTTCTTGTTCCTGGTGTGTTTGGCTGCGGCCTTTCCCGTGGTCGCCCAGTCGGATTTTTCCTGCCTCGCGGAGGTGAACCGAACCACGGTTCCACGGGGTGGGAATGTCGTGCTCACCGTTTCGGCCGAGGGAGACGTCGGCTGGTCTGCGGATTTCATACTGCCCGACCTGCCGGGTGTCCGTGTCCAGAGCGGTGGCACCAACCAGAGCATGAGCGTGATCAACGGGAAAGCACGAACCTCGGTGTCGCGGACCTGGTATTTGACCGTGGAGACGGAGCATGATTTCACCATCGGTACGGTTCGGGTCAATTCCCCCGGAGGAGATTGCCGGACGAAACCGATAAGGATAAAGGTCACCGCTCCGTTGCCGCCCAAGAAAATCCCCCCCGCGACCACCGGCAACCGGGTGCCGGCGCCTGCCGGCGCTGACATGGGGACCACCGGCAGCCAGTCCGGCCAGCCGGGTGATGACATCTTCCTGACCCTTGACACCGATCACGAGGAAGCCTGGGTGGGCCAGCAGATCATCCTCACCTTCCGCTACTGGCGCCGAATTCAACCCTGGAACAACCCGTCCTACAAGGCCCCCCGCACAGAGGGGTTTTGGCGGGAGGATCTCGGCGCGGAAAAGAGCTACCGCAAGGTGGTCAAGGGGCGGGCCTACAACGTCACGGAAATCCGCTATTCCCTGTTCCCCACCCGCAGTGGCGATATGATCGTCGAACCGGCTGAACTCTCCTTCCCCGAAGGAGTATTCGACCGGTTCTTCAATTCCCGGCGCTCGCGGCGCGGGCCAAATCTTCTGCGCACCAGGTCCCTGGTCATCAAGGTCAGGGATCTGCCGGTGCCGAGGCCCCAGGAATTCTCGGGGATCGTGGCTTCCCGGCTCAGTCTGCAGGCGAACGTGGATCGGAAAACGGTTCCCCGGGGCGAAGCCCTTGGACTGAAGGTAATTCTTGTGGCGGACGGTTTCCTGAAAGGGTTCTCGGGCCTGAATATCGTGGCGCCCGAAGGAGCCCGCATGCACGACGCTTCGGAGGGTTTTCGATCGCGTGTCGCCCAGGACCGGATATCCGGCGAGATCACCGTGGAAAAGGTTCTCATCCCCGGTCAGGATGGTCTGATGACCATTCCCTCCCTGGAACTGTCCTGGTTCGATTCCGGCCGCGGCCAGTACCGCCTGGCACGGACTCCGCCCCGCGAGATCCAGGTGACCCCAAGCGACCTGCCCCGGGCCGGGGATGAAAGTTCCGGATTCCTGCGTAATGAGATCAGCCGATTGAGTGATGACCTGGCGTTCATCCACCAGGTCCCTGGACATCTCGGACAGCGGGCCCGCCCTTGGCTCGGCAGCACCGTTTGGTGGATCGCCTTTCTGCTGCCGGCCCTGTTGCTGGCGGTACTGCGGTTTTATTTGGGCCGGCAGTCCGCGGACCGGAGAAACCCTGCCGCCCGGCGACTGCGGCTGTCACTGGTCACGGCGCGCGCCGGACTGGCGAAGGCCTCCGGGCATGGGGACACGCCCGAGTGCATGACAAGCCTCGCCCGGAGTATCGCCGGGTTCGTGTCCGACTGCACGGACCGGCCCCTGGCCGCCGTGGGAGCCCCGGAGGTGATGGATTATTGCGAAGCGGCAGGATTGCCCCAGAGTGGTCGACGCCTGGCCCGGATCCTGGAAGAGTGCGACTCGGCCCGATACGGTGGGGTGCGAATTTCGGGGGCCGCCCAGCTGGTGTCCGAGGTGGAGACCCTTTTGAAGGGCCTGGATGAGGCCCGGAAAAGGCGGGTAGTCAAATCCGGGCCGGTCCTCGGCCTGCTGTCGGTTTTGATCCTGCTGGCAGTGACCACGCAGACAGTCATGGCGCAGGAACCGGATCCGGGCGGCCGTCCGGGAGCCGATCCCGTCCGGTTGGTGGCCGAGGGGAACCAGGCCTATATCGAGGGACAGACCGACCGGGCCCTGGATCTCTACCTGCAGGCGCAAGCCCTGGGTATCCATGACGCGGCGCTCCATTTCAACCTTGGCAATACCTACGCCCGCCAGGGGGCACTCGGTCAAGCCGTGGCTTCCTATCTGCGGGCCCGCCGCCTGGCGCCCCGGGATCAGGACATCCAGACCAATCTGGCCTGGGTCCGGCAGCATATCAAGGACCTCGAACTCACCGAAGGCAAGTTGCCCCTGTTCATCGCCCAGGCCGCGGCAGTGATCTCGGCCTTCACTCTGGATCAATGGGGATTCGCGTTGCTGTTGACCGCCTGGATCACCGCCATGCTGGTTGCCTGGGGCTGGTATCGGGAGGACTTCGGAACCCACTTGAGGCGTACCCTGCTGATCTGCGGGGCCTGCCTGATGGTCGTGGCGACGGTGACAGCAGGCCGTTGGGTTCATGAAGAGGTAAGGAACGAGGCAGTGGTGATCGTCAAGGTGGCGGAGGTCAAATCCGGACCCGCGGAGAACTTCCCGGTCCTGTTCCAGGTCCATGACGGCCTGACAGTCAATATCGAGGGAGAACGGGAAGGCTGGGTCAGGATCGGGCTCGGTGGCGAATGGGTCGGCTGGTTACCCACCGGCAGCGTGACCCCGGTACGTATTGACCCGGAAACGAATCAATTCCCGGGCCGGTAGACCGCCGTGGTGGTGGGGGTTTCGCAGACCGTCACGTCCACCAGCAGGGGGAGTTGTTTTTTTAGTCGGTCAAATATCCAGCAGGCCATCACCTCGGCCGTCGGATTCTCCAACCCTTCTATTTCATTGAGACAATGGTGGTCCAGTTTCGCGTAGAGAGGGGCGAAGATCTGCGTGATCTCGCCGTAATCCTGCACCCAGCCCAGCCTGGGAACGAGGGCTCCTTCCAACCCCAACACGATGGTATACGTATGGCCGTGAAGGCGGCCGCACTTGTGGCCGGCCGGGACTTCAGGCAGCCAATGGGCTGCGTCCAGGGTGAAGGATTTGGTGATTCGGCAGTTCATGATTTCCCTGCGTTCATGGCTTCTGGAGACAAGGTCCTGGTCCGGAACCGAAAATTACCCTCTGAAGGGGTCAAACGCAACCGATCCGCACCCGGCGCAGGAAATTCTGGAAATTCACCAAATGTCGAAAAAATGATAAACATCGGGCAAGAAAGTGCCGATTTCCTCCAGGAAGGCCGAATCCCGTCTTTAGGTCCCAACGAGTGAGGAATCCCTTGGCTACACAGACCGATGATCTCCAGGGTGTCGATGAAGTGATCGAGACCCTCGAACAGGTTGATCAGGAACCCGAAGATGGACCCGAAGCCTCCTGCGCGGATCCGGAGGAGGAAGCCACGGATTTCGTCGAACCGGAGGTTGGGACTTCGTCGGAAGCCCCCAGTGATCTTCCCCTGGACATGATGTCCCTGATGCGTGCCGGGATCGGCCAGATGTCCACCATGGACAAGGTCAAGGATTACCCCGAGTTCTTCCTCCGTCTGGCCCAGCGTACGGGGCTTCGCCTGGTCCTGCTCAAGCGATGGACCAGCGGACTTCAGGTCTTCATGGAGGAGAATATCCAATTGCCGGATGAAGCCAAGAAGAAGCGGCGAGATGGCAAGGCCCCCATTCCCAGCACGGATTCGGACATCTTCCAGGCCATCACCGAGGACGCCACCGTGTATGCGGGGCCGGTGCCGGTGCAACACTTCCCCCTGGACCTGACCCTCATGCTTGGCCGCGGAAGCCGGGACAGGCAGATCATCATCCTGCCCCTGCCTTCCCAGAACCACTGGAATACGTTCCTGTACCTCGATGCGGACCAGGCCACCGAGAAATCCCTGGCGGTGGCGGAGTTTCTCGCCCATTACGCCCTGGCGCGCATGTGCCTCCTGAACAAGGGAGTCAAGAATAGCGGGGGAAAGGTGGCTGGAATTCTCAAATCCGAGCTGAAGCGGCGCCAGACGAGTCGAGCAGAACAGGCCCAGAGTGGCCCGGTTCCTCCTCTGGGCAACCGTGCGATTCCCGGTACTGCTGACAGGGTCGATCCCGAAACGGCCCAGGACGGCGGCGTCGGCTTATCCGGAGCTTCGGAGAAGACGGGTCCACAGCAGGAGGCTCCTGGCGCAAATGGGACGGTACCCGACAAACTGACCCCGGAGGCCATCCTTAACCACAGTGGGGAATTGCCTGCCCTGCCCAAGGCTGCGTGTCACATCATGGCGGTCATCGAGGACCCGAGCACCACGGCGACCAAACTGGAACAGGCGCTGGCGATGGACCAGGCGTTGACGGCCAAGGTCCTGCGTATCGCCAACAGTCCTTTCTACGGAGCGGTCCGGGAAATCACCACCGTGAGCGAGGCCATTGTTCGGCTGGGGTTCGTGGCCATCAGGAACTGGACCCTGGTCACGGCCGCCAGATCGGTGTTCCTTTCACCTGGTGCGGGCATGCTTTACCAGAAGATCTGGCGCCAGTCGGTCATGTCGGCCATGGCGGGGCAACTGGTTGCCCAGGCCATCGGACGCAGCAATCCCGACAGCGTCTTCATCGGTGGGTTGATGCAGAATATCGGTCAGCTGGTCCTGGCCCGCAGCAACCCGGAACTATTCCAGGAAATCCTCAACGATTCTTCCGAACGCGGTTTGCCGTACCACATCGTGGAACGGGACCGCCTGGGCTTCGACCACGGTGAACTGGGGGCCCTGCTGATCAAGGAGTGGAACCTCAGCCAGGAACTGGAGGAGGCCGTCCGCTGGCACCACAGGTTCGAGGAAGAAGGAGCGAAAAGCGACCGGATCGCCGCCATGATCGCTCTGGGCGAGGAAATCGCCCTGTGTAACAGCGGCCATGAGGAGATCCAGGACAGCAGTGGGGAGGCAGGGACGGAACAGGACCAGGAGCAGGATGCGGGACAGAAACCGGAACAAGACGGAACCCTCAGCCAAGCTGCCGAATTCCTGGAAGTCACGGTGGAAGCCATGGCCGAACTGAATACCAAGGCCGCGGAACTGAAGATCGATCCCCACTTCTTCAGCTGACCGGCGAAAAAAAACCTGTAGATCAGCCCCGGGCCGTTTCCTTGTGCCCGGGGTTTTCCTCTTGGGGGGGCTCGAAATGCCGGCGGCAGCGGGCCTCGTAGGTTTCGCTGGCGCCAACCACGATCTGATCGGTAGCCGGGGTCAATCGCTGGGTGAAGTTGGCGGGCTCCCCGCAGATCATGCAGATCGCCAGCTGCTTGGTCACGTATTCGGCGGTGCACATCAACTGGGGCATCGGGCCGAAAGGGCGGCCCCGGTAATCGAGATCGAGACCGGCGACGATGACCCGTTTGCCCTGGTTTCCCAGCTTGTTGACCACATCCACAATCTCATCTGTAAAGAACTGCGCCTCGTCGATGGCCACCATTTCGGTCCGGTCATCCACGAGTGCGATGATGTCGGTCACGTCGGTCACGGCGATGCCGGGAATACTCTGCTGGTTGTGGGAAACGATGCTTGTCGCATCGTAGCGGGAATCGCTGCCGTGCTTGAAGATCTGCACCCGGCGGCGGGCGATCTGGGCCCGGCGGATCCGCTTGATCAGTTCCTCGCTCTTGCCGCTGAACATGGGCCCGCAAATGACCTCGACCCATCCCGACTTGCCGTTGATGATCTGCATGTCACTCCTTTAATCCCTTGTAAAGTCCCGTTGGGATAATTTATTCTATCACATCGGCACTGCCAAGCAAATGAACCCGCCGGAACCAGAAAGGTGTCTCCTTGGTCATGTGGACCCGTTCCGATTTCCACCAATTGATCGAACCCGCCGCCGTCGGCATGATCCATCTGCATCCCTTGCCGGGCAGTCCCCGGTGGGCCGGAGACATGGAATCGGTCATCACCGCAGCCCTGGCTGATACCGAAGCGCTGGTGGGCGGGGGTTTGAACGCCGTCATGATCGAAAACTACCATGATATTCCATTCTATTCGGGCCGGGTGCCCGCCGAAACCGTGGCGGCGATGGCCGTTCTTGTCCAGGCGGTCGGGAATTCGTTTCCCGGACTCATGACAGGAGTCAATGTCCTGCGCAATGATGTGGAATCGGCCCTGGGTATTGCCGCAGCCACCGGGGCCCGCTTCGTCAGGGTCAATATCCACACGGGAACCGCCGTCACCGATCAGGGTACCATCGAAGGTCGCGCCTGGAATACCTTGCGCCGCCGCCGCGAGTTGGGCCTCGCCGTCGGCATACTGGCCGATGTCCGGGTCAAACACTCCCGCCCCCTGGTGGAAAGGCCGTTGGCGGAAGAGGTTCGCGATCTCAGGTTGCGGGGGTTGACCGACGGGGTGATTGTCACCGGGGTGGCCACCGGGGCGGGGACAGAGCCCGATGAGGTGGCCATGGTTCGTGAGGCTGTCCCCGACTGCCCGGTGCTTGTCGGCAGCGGGGTCACCGCGGCGACCGTGGGGAATTTCCTGCCCTTCGCCGACGGCTTCATCGTGGGTTCGTCACTCCAGGAATCATCACCGGACAGCGTGTGGGCACGGGTGTCCCGGGCCAGGACTTCGGAATTCGTCAAAGCGCTGGAAGAAGCGGCGGGAAAGGAAAACCGGCAATGAATGTTCTTGTGACCGGCGGAGCGGGTTTCATCGGATCGAATTTCGTCCGGATGTTGCTGGAGGAATCGGGGGACCGGGTGATCAACCTGGATCTGCTCACCTATGCGGGCAACCTGATCAACCTGGCCGAATACGAAGACGATCCGCGATACCGTTTCGTACGTGGTGACATCCGTGACCGGGATCTCGTGCGAAAGGTACTCGCCGACGAAAAAATTGAGGCGGTGGTTCACTTCGCGGCCGAAAGCCATGTCGACCGGTCGGTCGAAGGCCCCGAGATATTCATCCTGACCAACGTGCTGGGCACCGAGATTCTTCTGGAGGAATGCCGCGCCGCGGGCGTGAATCGTTTCGTCATGGTTTCCACCGACGAGGTCTACGGATCACTGGGGGACGAGGGGCATTTCGTGGAGAACACGCCTCTGGCTCCCAATTCGCCTTACGCCGCCAGCAAGGCCAGCGCCGACCTGCTGTGCCGCTCCTTTTTCAAGACCTTCGATTTCCCGGTGGTGATCACCCGCTGCAGCAACAACTACGGGCCGTATCAGTTTCCCGAGAAATTGATTCCCCTGATGATTGCAGGCGCCCTGGAAGACAGGCCCCTTCCCGTCTACGGGGACGGGCGAAACGTCCGGGACTGGCTGTACGTCGGCGACCATTGCCGCGCGGTGGATCTGGTCCTGCGCCGGGGTGTTCCGGGAGAGGTATACAACATCGGGGGCTGCAACGAGATGCGGAACCTGGATCTCGTGGAAATGCTGGTCGACAAACTGGGCAAGAGCCGGGATCTGATAACCTTCGTCAAGGACCGTCCCGGCCACGACCTGCGCTACGCAATCGACGCCACGAAGATCATCGAGGAACTGGGCTGGAAGCCCCAGGTCGATTTCCAGGCCGGACTGGACCTGACGGTCGAATGGTATCTCGAGCACCGGACCTGGTGGGAGGAGATCCGCAGCGGCGAATACACTTCCTACTACGAAAAGATGTACGGCGCCGATGGGCGGCACACCGCCAACGGGAAGTCATGACCACCGAAGCCGCCTGTATTCTGCCCGACGGCCGCCGCGTGACCATTGCAGCGGAGGCGGCAGACCGACTGTCCTGCGGTGTCCTGGTGCTGGACGGGGTCAAGGTGGAAGAAAACCCGGCCGTCGCCGAGGCCACTGCGGAACTGGGGGGCAAGCTGGCCGCAAAGTTCGACGGGTTGCTGCCGTCGGAGATACCCGGTCTCCAGGAGGCCCGCAACCTCTACAAATCCTTCGGCATGGATCCCTCCCGGCACAGGCCCAGCAGTGAGGCCCTGCTTCGCCGCGTACTCAAGGGAAAAGACCTCTACCGGATCAGCAACGTGGTCGACAGCTGCAACCTGGCCTCGCTCGAATTCCTCCTCCCGGTGGGAATGTACGATCTCGCCAAGGTCACCGGTGACGTCGTGCTGCGCACCGGCCGGGATGGAGAACAATATCCCGGTATTCGAAAAGGCGATGTGCATCTGGCCGGTCGCCTGGGCCTTTTCGACGAGACGGGGCCTTTCGGATCCCCGACCAGCGATTCGGTTCGCACTTGCACCTCCACTGACACGAAGGTCCTCTTCGTGGTCATCATGGCCCCCGCTTCGGCTGCCCGGCTCGAAATGGATGACCATCTTTCCACTTTCAGCAGCCATTTCCAGGCCTTCTGCGGGGCTGTCGAGTCCTTTCGCTCCACTCTTAATGGAGAACCCCGATGAAAATTTTCAGCGCCATGGCAGTCCTTCTGGTCATCTGGATGGTCCCGGGTGGCCGGGCTGCCGCAGCACCGGACCCCAACCCGGAAATCCTCAAGGCCCGCGCGGTCGTCCTGACGGATCCGGCCCTGGCCGGCCGGGCCAGTGGAACCCCCGAGGCCGAGGCCGCCGCTGACACCCTCGCGGCCTGGATGGAGAGCCTGGGCCTGGAGCCTGCCTTCGACGGGTCCTGGTTCCAGGAGGTTCCCCTGTCCGGTCAAGGCTGGGCCGGTGAGGAACTCGGCGGGAAAACGGGACGCAACGTCGCGGGCATCCTGCGTGGAAGCGGCCGTCTGGCCGACCGTTTCGTGGTGGTCGGGGCACACTATGATCACCTTGGCCGGGTGACTCCCGCTGATGGTCCGGCGCCGCCGCCAGCCCGGGGCGATTATTACCCGGGCGCCAACGACAACGCCTCCGGGGTCTCGGTGGTTTTCGAGTTGATCCGTCTGGCGGAAGCGAACCGGGACGATTCCGGTGACAGGCGCGGCGTGCTGTTCGTTAATTTCGTCGGCGAGGAGGTCGGTCTGCAGGGGTCCGGGTACATGGTGTCCCATCTGCCGGTCGCGATCGACAGCGTGGATGCCATGATCAATTTCGACACCGTCGGGCAGCTGACCGAAAACCGTTTGCATGTCAGCGGAGTGGGAACCACCGCATCCTTCCCCGTCATGGTTGATGCCGCAAATACGGGAGGACTGGATCTTTCCCTGGCCCAGGGCGGATGGTCCGGCAGTGACCACATGTCCTTCAACACCCGGGAGATTCCCGTCCTCTTCATCTTCGGCGGGGCATATCCCGAATACAACCGCCCGGCCGACGACTGGTCCACCCTCGATTTCGAGGCCATGGCCATGGTGACAGCCTATTCAGGGCGCCTGCTTCACATCATCCGGAATGAGCCCGGGAATCTGCCCTGGATCATGGTCGCCCAGAAGAATCTCCGTCAGGGTGACGGCGAGGGCCAGAACCGCGACACCTGGTTCGGGTCTCTTCCCGATTTTACCGAAGAGATCGTCGGGTACAAGCTGGCCGGGGTCTTCGACGGCAGTCCGGCCGCCCAGGCTGGTCTGCAGAAAGGGGATGTTCTGGTCATGCTCGGCGGAGAGGCGGTAGAGGATCTGGCGACCTTCACCATGGCTCTTCGTTCCCATGCGCCGGGCGACCTGGTCGAAGTCCGGGTCGAGCGCGGTGAGCGGACCCTGAATTTCACGGTGGTTCTGGGGAATCGCGCGGACCGGAAATAAAAGACCGCCAGGGTCACAGGCGAGGCATCACATGGCACTCGGGACAGTCAAAGGCCCTTTCTCGCCCGCCTGGTTCGACGTGTACGAACACCCTGGCCACCCGCTCCACATCCTGTCGGACCCGGTCCTCCACGGCGTGGGCGATGTTGTGGGCCGACTCGATGGTATGGTCCGGATGAACCGCGATCCGCACATCGGCCATGAACCATGATCCCCTCTGCCTGACCTGCAGGTCACGCACTTCCTGAACGCATGTCACCGCAAGGGCGGCGCCTCGTATCTCACCCAGAAGTTCCTCGTCTGGCATGGTGTCCATCAGGGCCATGACGTTTTCCCTCATCAGATCCCAGCCCATCTTGAGAATGAAGAGGGAGATGACCAGGGCGCCGACGCTGTCCAGGAATGGCCAGCCCAGCATGGCCCCGCCGATGCCGGCGGCCGCTGCCAGCGAACTGATGGCATCGGAGCGGTGCATGGTGCCGTTGGCCAGCAGTGCGGGACTGCCGTGCAACCTTCCGACGAACAGGGTGTAGCGGGCCATGACCTCCTTGATGATCACTGCCACGAGGGAGGCCACCAGGGCAGGGGATCTGGGATGGAGGTAGGTGCCATTGATGAAATTCATGATGGCGTCCCGGCCGATCATCACGGCCGTAAACAGCATGAACAGGGCAACCAGGGTGGCGCCGAGGGTTTCGAAACTGTGGTGTCCGTAGGGATGGTTCTTGTCCGGCGGACGGGTGGAGGCCTTCAGGGCCAACAGGATCCCCACGTCGCTGAGCACATCAGCCAAGCTGTGGAAACCGTCTGCGACCAGGGCCGCTGAACCGGCGAACACCCCGAAGGCTAGCTTGCCGCCTGACAAAAGGATGTTCCCGAAAAGACCGACGGTCGTGCAGACCATCGGTCGCAACCAGGGAGATTCCCGGCGTATCGGTTGACTGGCCTCGGCGGGTCCAGTCATTTCAGTCGTCTTCCCCGTCCAGGGGAGCGGGGTACATTGTGTCGATGATTTTCTTGTACTTCGCGTTGATGGCGAATCTCTTGATCTTCATGGTCGGGGTCAGTTCACCGTCATCCAGTGTGAATTCCCGCTCCAGGAGGGTGAATTTCCTGATCTGGCTGAAACCGGGCAGATCCTCGTTCATCTCGTTCAGGATGCTGTCGAACAGTGCATTGACCTCGGGATGGCGGACCAGGTCGGCAGGGCTCATCTCGCTGATTCCCTTGCTCGCGGCAAAATCCTGCAGTGTCTCGAAATTGGGCACGATCAGGGCGGAGAGGAACTGGCGGCGGTCCCCGATGATCACGGTCTGAATCACATACTTGTTGGTGACGTACCGGTTCTCGATGGGCTGGGGAGCAATGTTCTTCCCCCCGGCTGTCACGATCAGGTCTTTTTTTCTGTCGGTGATGAACAGGAAACCGTCCGCGTCGAGATGGCCGATGTCGCCGGTGGCCAGCCAACCATCGTCGTCGAGAACTTCGCGGGTGGCGGCTTCGTTCTTGTAGTACTCGAGCATGATCTGGGGTCCCCGGGCCATGATCTCCCCATCTTCGGCGATCTTGATTTCCGTAGCGGGGATCGCCTTGCCCACGCTGCCGTAACGGAAATTCTCGAAGGTGTTCGCCGTCAGGATGGGGGATGTTTCGGTCAATCCGTAACCTTCCAGGATGTTCAGTCCCGCCCCGTTGAAGAACTGGTTGATCTTCATGTTGAGGGGAGCGCCGCCGGAAATCATCATCTGGATCTTGCCACCCAGCTTGGCGCGCAGCTTGGAGAACACCAGCTTGTCCGCCACGGCGTATTTGAATTTGAACAAGGCTCCGGGTTCCGGGCCGTCTACCTTCATCTTGGCCTGTTGGATCGCGATGTCCCTGGCCCAGAAAAAGATGTTCTTCTTGGGGAAACCCGCACCCGAGGCGGTGGTAATGGCCTTGGCGTAGATCTTCTCGTACAGACGGGGCACGCTGATCATGAAGGTCGGATGGACGTCCATGATGTCCTGGGGTACGGATTCCATTTTTTCTGCATAAGCGATGCCCGCGCCAACGGAGAGCATGGTGAACAGGCCGCCCATCCTTTCCAGGACGTGGCTCAAAGGGAGGAAAGACAGGCAACGGTCAGCCGAACTGATCGGCACCTGGTCCCTGACGTTCAGCACGTTGGAAACGAAGTTCCAGTGGGAAAGGACCACACCCTTGGGTTTGCCCGTTGTGCCGGAGGTGTAGATGATGCTGCAGGGGGAATCCTTGTCCATGGTGACGCATTCGTCCCGCGGGGCCGGGGGATTGGCTTCGAGCAGGTTCTGCCCGATCTGCTTCAGCTTGTCCAGGGTCATGATGTCGGGAAGGCCGGTCCGGTCGAAGGAAATCACATCCCGCAAGGAGGGGAGCCGGTCACGGATCTGATGAATCTTGGCCGCCTGTTCTTCGGTGGAGACGAAAATCGCCACGGGTTCGGATTCACCGAGAATGTATTCGATGGTGTCCGTCAACAGCGTGGGGTAGATGGGCACAGTGACGGCGCCGGCGCATAGGCTGCCCAGGTCGGCCAGGCCCATTCGATCCGGTTTTCCGAAAGCAGAGCCACCTTGTCGCCAGGCTGGACTCCCAGGGATTTCAGGCCCATGCGCAGGGCCTTGACCCGGCGTAAGGCTTCCTCGCTGGAAACGTCCACGTACTGGCCCGAATCGTCCCGGTAGGAAAAGCAGTCGGGCCGGGGATTTTCCCGAACCGCGGTGAGGAAGAGTTCTGGAATGGTCTGAACGGACATGGGCCTCTCCTTGTCGTCTCCCGTACCGGGGTTGCCTTGATAACGAATAACGGTCACAATGCTTACTCCCGGACCCTTGATTTGTCAACGGGTACCGTTTGCGCCACATCCCCTCACCGTTTGGGAGTTTCGATTCTTGAAGCTCGATCTTCCCGCCGATGTTTTCCTTTCCGGTAGTCCTGAACTGTTCCGGTCCCTTCTGCTGTCCTGGTTCGATCGCCACAAGCGGCCGTTGCCGTGGCGCCTGCGAAGGTCCCTGTACGGGACCTGGATTTCCGAGGTGATGCTCCAGCAGACAACCGTCGCGGTGGTGGTTCCCTACTGGGAAAAATTCATGGCGGCTTTCCCCGACGTTCGGGCCCTCGCGGGCGCGGACACGGAGGAAGTCTTGTCCCTGTGGTCGGGGTTGGGGTATTACCGGCGGGCCCATCAGCTGCACCAGGCCGCCAAGACGGTGGTTTCCCGCAGGGGAGGGAAACTTCCGGATGACAGGGAGGGATGGCGGGATTTGCCCGGGATCGGACCCTATACCAGCGGCGCCATTGCCGGTATCGGTCTGGGTATGCGAGTGCCTGCCCTGGATGCCAACGCCCGGCGGGTCCTGACCCGCTGGCTCGTCGCCCGCCCGCAGGCGTTGGACGATTTGCGGCCCGCGCACCTGGACATGATCGGCGCGCAGATGGTGGACGAGGATCGCCCGGGTGACTGGAACGAAGCGGTGATGGAACTGGGGGCCCTGATCTGCCGGGCTTCAACTCCCCAGTGTGCCGCATGTCCGGTCAGGGATCTGTGCCGGGCCGGTAGCGCCGGGACAGGGGATCTGATCCCTGCGCCCAGGATTTCCGCCGAGACGATTCGGGTTCAACTGGGGTTGCTGGTTCTCGCCTGGAGGGATCGGGTCCTCCTGATGCGGCCCGCCAGTGGCCCCGTCTTTGTTCCGGAGGGAAGTCCTGCACCGGTCAGACGGGATGTTTCGGGTCTGCACAAGGGTATGTGGGGGCTACCGTCGACTCCCTGGCTGCCCGATCTTCCTGGGGAGCGGGCCATCTGGCCGGGCACTGTCTGGCGACCGTGGCTGGATGCCATCGACGGCCTGGAGCTTTCTGCCGGGGGACCAGACCCCGCCCACCTTGGGAATTTCCGCCACTCCATCACCAGGTACCGAATTGAAGTCAAGGTGTACGGATTGCGGTTGTCCGGCACCGACTCCCTGGATTGTGACGACCTGCTCGTCCCCGTTATTTCCCGTCCCGATGGTGGGATTTCAGTATCCAAAACGGTTACTGAAGGTATGCTCCAGACGGCAAGATTTTGTCGCTGGCCGCCCGTTGATCAGCCGGTTTCGAACTTGGTGAACAAGAGTCTTGTTGTCGCTTCCAAGAGCATCGTTTGACAACAATCCCTTTATGGTCCTTTTTTGTCCCAGGGAGATGCTCAAGTCCAGGGTCACGCCAAGGAAAGGTCCCAGATGCTGCAGATAACCAGACAGACCGAATATGCGATCCGAGGTCTTCAGGAACTCGCCCGTCGAAACGATTCGGCGCCCGTCCAACTCAAACTCATCGCCGGTACCTGCCAGGTTTCCGAGGCCTTTCTCGCCAAGATCTTCCAGATGCTGGCCCAGGCCGGTATTGTCAAATCCCATCGCGGCGTCAAGGGGGGCTTCAGTCTGGGCCGGCCCGCCGAAGAGATCACCCTGCGTGAAATTGTCGAAATCTGCGAAGGCGGCATCATGCTGAACCATTGCCTGCGCAAGGTCGATCCCTGCCAGGATGCCGACACCTGTTCCATCGCCCACGTCTGGCGGGAAGCCCAGGACGCGTTGACCGGCGCCCTGGACAAGACGACCCTGGCCGACGTCCTCTGACCGGCCCGTTCCCTCACTGAAACCCCTCAATAGGGAGGGGTCTTCCCCCCGGGTGAAAACAAGCAGGATCAGGTCTTGAGCCTCCGCCGCCTCAACTGGCCACAGGCCGCGGCGATGTCGCGGCCTCCACTGGTCCGCACAAAAGTGTCCACTCCTGCATCGGTCAGGATCTGTCGGAAAGCCTGGATGCCCTTTTCGTCGGGGGGAAGGAGATTGGCGTCGTCCAGGGGGTTCATGGGGATGAGGTTGACCTTGATCGGTTTTCCGCGCAGCAGCGTGGCCAGGCGTTCCGCCTGGCCAGGGTCGTCAGTGCTTCCGGCGATCAGGACCCAGGCCACGGTGGCTCGCCGCCGGGTGCCGCGGGCATAACGAACGGCCAGGTCGAGGGCTTCGGAGATCGACGTACGTCCCGGAACCGGCATGACGGCCCTGCGCTCCTCGTCGGTGCTGCCACCGAGGCTGAGTGTCAACCCGACCCCGGGATTGGCGGCCACCAGCTTCCGCAAGCCTTCGCCGGGACCACTGGTGGAGATCTGAATCCTCCGGCTGGACATGGCCAGGCCCCGCCCATCCATCATCACGACCAGGCTGGGTGCGACCTCTTCCCAGTTGTCCAGGGGTTCCCCCATTCCCATATAAACGACATTGAACTGGCGATCACCCGATTCCGGAACCGGCTCCGCCTGGATGTCCGCGCGCAGGCGCAATACCTGTTCCAGGATTTCTCCGGCCTCCAGATTCCGCACCAGGCCGCCCCTGGAGGTGGCGCAGAATCGGCAGGCCATGGCGCATCCCACCTGGGTCGAGATGCAGAAGGTGACATGTTCCCCCATGGGAATGGTTACGCTTTCGACGGTGGCGCCGTCCCGCAGCCGGAACAGGAATTTGCGGGTGCCATCGCTCGATACCTGGCGTTCGACGAGATCCAGCCCCACGAGATCGAACCTGCTGGCCAGGTCCAGACGCATGGCCACCGGCAGGTTGGTCATCGTCTCCCAGGTGAGCGCTCCCTGGGCGAACAACCAGTCCGCCAGTTGGTCGAACCTGTAGGAAGGCAGACCGGCGGTGGCGACCAGGCCGGAGAGGTCGCCGGGAACCAGGGAACGCAGGAGGGGTTTGTATTCCATCGGTCATTCCTCGTTCAGGGGTGCGGGCCGCAACCTCAGGCGAGTACCGGTCGCCTCTTGACACCCGCTCACCAACCGGTGCAAGTTATGAAGGCAGGCTCGCCCGGCCACGTCAATAACCTACCGGCGACCTGAACACGCAAGCCGTCGCTTTCGAAAAGGGAAGACCATTGAAAACGGTCCTGATCATTGACGATGAAATCGCCATCAGGGAAACCCTCGAGCAGATTCTTTCCTATGAGGGCTATGAGGTCAAAAAAGCCGGGTCCGGGCCAGATGGGTTGGCCGTGGTGGCGTCCTCGGCTCCGGACATCATCCTTTTGGATATCAAGATGCCCGGCATGGACGGATTCGAGGTTCTCGAGCGTCTGGCAGCCGATGGCCATCATATCCCCGTGATCGTCATTTCCGGTCACGGCAATATCGAAACGGCCGTCGAGGCCGTGCGCAAGGGTGCCTACGACTTTCTGGAAAAACCCCTGGACAGGTCACGCCTGCTGGTGACTCTGACCAATTGCCTGGACCATCAGGAGGTGCTGTCGGACCGGCGGATTCTCCAGAAACAGACGTGGGCGTCCCATCCCCTGGTGGGGGCCAGCCGGGGCATGCAGGAAGTCAAGGCCTTCATCGGCAAGGTCGCCCCCAGCGAGGCCACTGTCCTGATCACCGGGGAGAACGGCACGGGAAAGGAACTGGTGGTCCGCGCGATCCACCAGTCCAGCTCCCGTCGTGATCGTCCCCTGGTGGAGGTCAATTGTGCCGCCATTCCCCGCGATCTGGTGGAAAGCGAACTGTTCGGGCATGAAAAAGGGAGTTTCACGGGCGCCGACAAGCAGAGGATCGGGAAATTCGAACTGGCAGACGGAGGCATCCTGTTCCTGGACGAGATCGGCGACATGAACGAAGAGGCCCAGGCCAAGGTCCTCAAGGCGGTGGAGGAGAACAGGTTCCAGCGGGTCGGGGGAGGGGATACCAAGGTGGTGGATGTCCGTATCGTGGCGGCCACCAACCGTGATCTGTCCTCCCCGGATTCCGGTTTTCGTCAGGATCTCTTCTTCCGCCTGAATGTCCTCTCCATTCATCTTCCTCCCCTGCGGGAAAGGGAAGAGGATATTGACCTGTTGCTGGACTGGTTCATGGCTGATCTGGCCTCCCATTTGAAAACCAAACCCCGTCGTTTTGATTCCGACACACTGGCGATCCTGCGGGAATACTCCTGGCCGGGAAATGTCCGGGAATTACGTAACCTGGTGGAAAGACTGTTGATCCTGGCCCCGAATGAGGTCATCAGGCCTGCCGATTTGCCAGTGCTGCCGGGTGCTGCCCAGGAAGCGGCCCGCCAGTCGTTCTTCTTCGACTGCACCGACTTCCAGACCTTCAAATCCGAAAGTGAGGGGGCTTTTCTTCAACACAAGTTGAAGGAAAACCTGTACAATGTAAGCAAGACGTCCGAGGCGCTGGGAATGCAACGAAGCAACCTCTACAAGAAGATCACGAAGTACGGCCTGCGCACCCAGCCCGAATCGGTTTGAAATCGGGATGAATTCGAAATGGGTTGACGTCTGAGCCCTGGATCCGTAAATAAAGAGGATAGGTAGTTGCGCTCGCGGCTCCTGCGGCATGTTCGGGAGCCAGGCGGGTATCATTCGTTAGACGGGGTGTTGTGTTGAAGGAGAAGAACATGAAAAAGAATCTTTTGGTTCTGGTTCTTCTGGTGACGTGGTCGCTATTGTCCATTTCCTCGCTTTCGTCCGCGGCTATTGCGGGCGAAGATCTGGATTTACCCGAGTGGTCTTCCCCCAATGGTCCCATCGTTGAGGTCAATGGGGCCGGCGATGACGATTCCGGGGGTGATCCTGGAGACGCCGGAGACGGTTACGGGGTTACTGATCAGGGCCTTGGTGGGAACCAGGGCGGATGCGATGGTGCGGACGATTCGACCCTTGATGAGTTTATGCTCATCCTGATGTCATTGGTCCAGCTGGCTCTTTAGGGTTGCCCATGGTGGGCGGCCCTGAAGCCGGGACAAATAATTTGCTGTCACCGGTCCACTTCCTCGCCGAGGGATACGGTTGATGAGAGATTTTTTCAAAGATCAACGTCGATCCAATCCGGACAGGCCCGAAATGTCTGGTCCCCGGGACCAACGGTCTCGCCCCATGGACGGGGCCGAATGGGCGCGCCTGGAGGAAATCGGCGATCTCCACTTCCACGCGTCTTCCTATTCCACCGCCCTGGATTACTACCGTCAGGTTATCGACGACAACATTCTGTCTCTCATGGATCGTGATCAAGCTGTTCGCGTCCTTCGCAAGGCGGTTGATTCCAACATCCTGCTTGGCAATCTCGACCAGGCCGATGTCTTGCTGGACCGGACCGATGATCTTATCGCCCGTACTTCCACAGTTTCCGATCCGGGCGAAATCGCCGTCAACCGGGCCATCTTCCAGACCCGCCGATCCACCGTGCTGCGTGAAAGGGGCCGTCTCCACGACGCTCTGAACCTGGCTAAGCGGGCGTTTTCGGTCCTGGCCCTGACGGATGAACATACTGACGTCGCGATCCTCCAGGTGGGCATGGGTATCTGTTACCTGCGGCTCGGCCGACTGGAAAAAGCCGAGGAGTTCTTCAACGACGGGCTATCCACCTTCCGGCGCATCGGACATGACCTGGGTGTGGCCAACCTGTTGAACAACCTGGCTCTGCTTCAGAAGATCCGGTGCCGATGGGACCGTGCCATCTCCCTGATGGACAAGGCGGTCGAACTGGCCCACGGAATCGGCGCCAGCCATCTGCTGCCGGGGTTCTACCTCAACCAGGGCATCATCCTGCAGAAGATCGACCGGCTGGGGGAATCCCGTTCCAAGCTCGAAAAGGGCCTGCGATTGGCCGTCAGTCTCGGGGATCGGATGAGGCAGACCCGTTTGTACCTGGCCATGGGGCGTCTGGAAATCCTTTCCGGCCGACTGGCACGTGCCGAGGAATTGATTCTCGAGGGCAAGGCTCTTGCCGACCAGAACCGCTTCCTGCGGGAATCCACCATCGCCGATGAATACCTGGGGGACATCCTGTTGGCCCGGGGTGAGCATGAAAAGGCCCGTTTCAACTACCAGCTGGGTCTGGAGAAATCCCGCACCATCGCCGCCGGCAACGATCTCGAGGGTGAATTGCAGCGGCGCATGGGCGAGGCGCATCTGGCCGCGGGCCGGCTTGAAAAAGCCGTGGCCGTCAGCCAGGTTGCACTGGCGGTCTGCGAGAAATGCGGCGAGAACTACGAACTGGGCTTCTGTCACGCCATACTGGGCAAGGCCTATTCCGGTCAGTCTGATCTCAAACAGGCGGATCATCATTTCAGGCAGGCCATTGCCACCTTCAGCGAACAGAAGCTGACACACCACTGGTGCCGCACCATCCTCGAGTTCGCCGATCACCGGCTGGAAAACGCCGGCGAACCCGAACTTCTCCTGTTGCGTCGTTATCTCATGACCGCCCAGGAAAACGGTGCGTCATCGGTCAGTGACCGGATGTTGTGCGATATCCTGGAGCGGTTGGCGGAAGTCCAGATCCGTTTGGGCCAGTTCGACGATGCCCTTCTGACCGTTTTCGAGCTGGAAAGGCATGCCACAGGCTTCGAGGATTCTGGGTTGGCCACGAGAGTGGTCGAATTGCGGGACCGGATCGAAGGAGGGCTGCTGGGCGGAGTACAAAACACCGAAAGCCACCTGCAGGCCATTTCCTGTCTGCCCGGCCTGTTTGCCAAGGGAGACGCTTCGGTTCCCCGTAATCTGGGGTCAGTCCTTAACGCGGGGATGGAGCGTGTTCAAGCCGACTCGGGATTCATCGCCATGGTCGATGACACCTGCGAAGGGGACGGTCTGCGGATCACCGCCCGCCATGGTCTGACCGAAAACCTGGGCCAACAGTTGACCCACTGGTTCG
Source organism: Candidatus Krumholzibacteriia bacterium (assembly GCA_030643455.1). Classification (GTDB taxonomy): domain Bacteria; phylum Krumholzibacteriota; class Krumholzibacteriia; order LZORAL124-64-63; family LZORAL124-64-63; genus JAGLCY01. The sequence goes on from DAOWLV010000001.1 coordinate 20,990, forward strand.
ACGGGGAATTGGCCGAAGGTCGCCGGTCGGGCACCTCCTTGTTCTCCAAGCTCGACGACGGCGATTCGCTGCTCGTGGCGGTTCCGGCCCTGGCGTCGGTTGCCTCCAGTTGCGTCTTCATGCCCATCGCCCTGCACGGTCGCCAGTTCGGATTGCTTTTTCTGGGCAAGTCCTCCAGTGGGAATGCGCCTCCCGGTTTCGACAGGTCCTCTCTCGATTTCCTGGCCACGTACATGGGCTTTCTCGGGCTTTTCCTTTATGAAAAAGGTCGGGGTGGGTCCCAGACGACCCAGAACGGGATTTTCGAGAAAATCGAAAGCTTCGAGAACATCATCACCCAGAATGTGAAGATGCTCGAAATGTTGGGTCTCGCCCGAAAAGTCGCACCCAGTGATCTGACCGTCCTGTTGAACGGGGAAACCGGTACGGGCAAAGGGTTGCTGGCCTATTCCATCCACGCCCTGAGCAAGCGGGCGGATCAGAAGTTCCTGACCATCAACTGTGCCGCCATCCCCGAATCCCTTCTGGAAAGTGAACTCTTCGGTCACAAACGCGGCAGCTTCACCGGTGCCTACGCCGACAAGCGGGGGTTGTTGGCCGAGGCCGCCGGAGGCACCGTCTTTTTGGATGAGATAGGGAAGATGCCCCTCAGCATGCAGGGCAAACTCCTTCATTTCCTGGACACCAAGGTCGTGCGTCCCGTGGGATCAAACACCGAGGTTCAGGTCGATGTCCGGATCATATGCGCATCGAAGTCCGATCTGAAGCGGATGGCCGCCGAAGGCCAGTTCCTCGAGGATCTCTACTACCGGCTGCTGGATTTCCCCTTGTTGATTCCGCCTTTGAGGGAACGGGCGGACGACATCGAACTGTTGACCAGCCATTTCATCGAACGATTCAGCCAGGAGATGGAGGATCCCCAACCGGCCCTGGATCGGGTTTTTCTCGACCTGTTGATCAATCATTCCTGGCCCGGAAACGTCCGGGAACTCGAGAAGGCCCTGCGTCGGGCCATCGTGCTGGCCCACGGGGATTCCGTCCTGAGGCCCGAACATCTCCCCGAGGATATTTCCGGTGAGATGACGCCAGGGGCCAAAAGCACCGATACGGTTTTGCCATTGCGGGAAACCCTGGCGGGAATCGAATGCCGGGAAATAGGCAGGGCACTCAAATTTTCCGGTGGAAACAAATCGCAGGCTTCCCGGATTCTCAAGATCAGCTATCCCAATCTGCTCAAAAAGATCCGTCACTACGGATTGGGGTAGGATTCTTCCTGTTAATTTGTGTCATTCCCTCCATGAAGAGTCTTCATTTTCTTAATAGTCCATGTTCATTGAAATATAGGACTTATGAATTATTGATCCAATGTATAAAAAACATTAACAGAATTCCCTTTCTTCAACTTCTCCCTGATCCGGTCACGCCGCCTAAGTTGTTTAAAAACAGCGATTTAAAATCTTCCCCCCTTCGTGTGTCTTTGGTATGGGCCCTGCAATACAGAACATGAAGGGGTGAGTTACAGGGATCCTCTTCATAACATTGAATGGTGAAGTGAAATTCGTGTTTTCGGGAGAGTTGAGGTTCTTTTCCACGATGCTTACCGGCAAAAGGGAGTTCTCAACAAGAAGGGTCGGCGGAAAGATTGTGAAGAGGTGGGGTCGGATCAATCATTTCTCGTCGACAAGAGAGAACCGGAATCCTTTTCTCCCGAAACACGAATGACAATTGAGGGCCTGGCCAGCAGGTCCTGGAAAAAGAGCCCTTCCCGATCTTGAAACGGCGAGATTCAAGACTGGGGTGCCATAAGGCAGGGCTCTTTTTAATATCTGTTTCATGTCCTCTCATGACCATGTCGTCCCATTTTGGATAATCTGTCCTTCAAATCACACAAATATGAACCGATTTTGTCATGAATTTCACGGACACAATGTTGTGGTTTTGTCATTTAGCGAACGGTAGCAGGAAGACTCCGGGCGATATAAACTGTTTAAAACAAATAAAATGTGATGTTTTACATTATTCCCCTCACAATTGTCCTTCAAGGTGAGGTCTCTGCAGGCCTTTACGGTCCCCGTGGCACGGACCGTGCGTCACGGTGGGTGGGAATAAGGGAAACGATGACCTGGAGGTCGTAACATGAAGTGGACCATGGGAAATAGCACAGGGAATATCCGGAGCTTCCGGATACGGTCCGCCATGCTTTCGGCGGTCCTGGTGGTCATGGTAGCTGTCCTGGCTGGTTGCGAGTCCGATGATGATTGCCTCAACTGCGTGGAACTTCCGCCGCCGGTCGTGCCGACGGGCGTCCACAGCATCAGTGGCGACGACCTGGTCACCGTGAGGTGGTACGACATCTCCTACGTCCCCTACGATGGTTCCTACAATGAAAACGTCGTGAAATACTATATCTACAGCCGATTCTATGAAGAGGGTGATCACTCCATCCCCGACCGTGAGTTCTTTTTTATCGGCGAGGTTGCCTGGGACGAGAACTATGATGATTACACCGGGCTGCACTGGTTTGATGACTACGATGCCGTAAATGGTGATCAGTACGAATACGCCGTCGCGGCCGTCAACGCCGCGGGCGCCGAGAGCGCCCTCAGTTTCGAGTTCGTCGTCGATGCGCCACTGCCCATGAGTCCCCAAAACATCAATGGAAACTTCATGCCGCTGACCCTGTATGACGGCAACGGTCCCCAGGCCAACATGTCCGGTTTCGATTTTGCGGAGGCCGCGGGCAATCAAGGCAATTTGAATGCCGGCCGGGTCGATCCGGCGATCAATTCATATGATATAGAGATAATATTCGAAGGTGACGTTCCCTACGTGTTGGCCAATCCCTCCAGGGTTGTCCTGCAGGATTTCGGGGTCTTCACCAGCGACCAAGGTCAACTCATCTTCGAGGGTGTGTCCTGGGCACCGGCCGACGGTTATTCGCAGACCGGGAAAATTGAACTGGTGGCCGGGCACATTTACGTCGTGGAAATCCAGGCGCCCCAGCTGCATTACGCTAAATTCGGGGTGACCGGCACCTATACGGATCCGAAGTCGGTGGACATCATCTGGGCCTACCAGACCATTGCTGGACTGCCTGAACTCAAGGCGCCCGAGGATCTGGAAACCGGTCCGGCCAAGCCCCGGATTGTCAGCTTTTGAATTGTATGCGAACTGAGGAAAGGAGCGTGAAACCATGAATGCCATACTCACGACAACCAAAGGCGGCCTGCCCGGAATCCGTTCCATGTGGGGTGTGCATCTGGTCTTTTTCCTGACTTCACTTACCATGGTTCTGGCCGGTGGCGGCGTTGCCCTGGCGCAGAATCCCGAGGTCGGAGGAAATCCGGACTCGGGGGATTTCGACTACGGCAAGGTCGATCTGCGCGTTGGGGTCTGGCTCGACCGGGAAGAAAACGAGATCTATCAGCGTGGCGAGGAGATGGGCACCGGCTTCCAGACCAACCAGGATGCCTATGCCGTGGTCTACCGTATTGATGTGGACGGTCTGGTGACCGTGCTGTGGCCCCGCAGCCGCATGGACGATGGCTTCGCTTTCGGCGGCCACGAGTATCTCCTGCCCGTGTCCGGGGGGCGCAAGCTCCGTGTTTCCACCAGTGAAGGAGAGGGGTTCGTCGAGGCCATCGTCTCGAAGTATCCCTTCGACCTGCGTGATCTGGAGATCGACTTTCACCATGAACTCGGCGCCGACCGGTTTGATTTCCGGGTGGCGGGGGATCCTTTCCTGGCCATGAACGAGGTCAATTTCGCGGTGACGGGTCTGGAAAATTCCGAAGAATACGTGGTAACCAATTACACCGGCTATTACGTGCACCGCCAGGTCGAACACCCTCGTTATCTTTGTAACCAGTGCCACTTCGAGGACGAGGTGGCCTATGAACCCTACCGGGACACCTGCACACTGGAGATCACCTACGACTACGGTTGGGTCAACTCCTGGTACGACGACTACGGTTATTACCCGGTCTACGCCAACCCGGTCTACGTCTACGTGGATCCCTGGACCTGGCGGCCCTGGATCAATTTCTGGTACTGGCCCTCCTATACCTGCGCGCCCTATTACGGTTACGGCTGGTACGGCGGTGGCTGCTATTCATGGGGCTACTCACCCTACTACGCGGGCAATTGTTACACGTCCTACGACAACGGAAACCGCCGCTACCGGCCCTTGACCAATGGAGGCGTTGACGGCACCGTTACCAAGACCCGGGAGTACGGCAGGGTCTCCCGGATGGTCAGCAGTGAAACACCCGATTCACGGCAACGCGATGCCATGACCAACCGCACGAGGATGTCGGATCTGGACGGCGTCAAGGGCCGGTCGAACAACCTGGCCACGACCGGCGGTCTGGCCGGCGGTCTGGGCGGCGTCAAGGCCACTCCTCGCGAACGGCCCCGTTTTGATGAAGGCGTCCGCGTGAGGGGTAATTCCGGCTTGCGGATCAGGGATGGAGGGAGCACAGTTTCAAGGTCTCGAACCGGCGGCAGCCGAGGGACGGGCGCCGACATGAGACACCGCGCAGGCGGGTCCACCACCCGTTCGGGCCTGGTTCCCGTCGCCCGGGGCGCCGGTGCCTCCACCACCGTTCGCGGCAGTTCAGGCAGCCGCACCGGCGGTGCGGTCATCGACCGCAAAACCGGGACGCGGCCCGGCGCGAGCACGAATCAGCGGACCATCAAGCCCGTGGAACCCCGCCAGCGGGGGACCCGGGTCTGGAATTCCGGCCGCAGCGGCCAGTCCACGGACCGTAACAACAGGACACGGCAGGTACGTCCCGGCACCAGCCAGAAACCGACTTCCGGCGCACGAAACAGCCGCAGCTCGGTGAAGCCGCGGTCCGGCACGAGCAATACCAAGGGTTCCGGGACCAGGAGTTCCGGTTCCGTTGGTAACAACAATTCCCGCTCGAAGTCGAGTTCCGGCGGTGGCCGGAGTTCGGGCGGTGGCGGAAGCCGCAGTTCAGGAGGCAGCAGCAGCAGTGGCGGCTCATCCAAGGGCGGCAGCCGCGGCGGAGGCACATCCCACAGGAGGTAGGGGTTCCGCCCAGAAAATTCAGTGTTGTGTTGGTGGTTTCCCCCCATCATCCGTCGGCCGGTGAGAGACCGGTTTCTCGAAGAGGTTGGCAGCCATACGGGAAAGGTAGCAAACCGACCGGACGGGTACACCGACACAGTGAAGGAGAGCCCGGCGAGGGAATGTCGATCAGGGGTGACAGGTACCGCGCTTGGGCTCTCCCGATTTTTTACCCGGATTATTGAATGGCCTGGCGGGATCGCACCAGGCGATTCAATTTTCCGGTATTCAAGGGACGTTGACCTTGGCAGGTGACCTTAATATAATGCCCGGCAGATTCAACTGTTTCGGCCCAAGTGGGTGGGGTGACCCGGAAATGCCCCCGAAAGGTTCATTCTTTCCATGCGGATAAAGTCGATATCCATCCTGGTGGTGCTGGTGATCTGCGCCTGGCTCCTGCCCGGTCAGGATGTTCGGGGCGAAGATGCGCCGCCTGCGATGAATTCCCTGCCTTTCCCACCCGGCGCCGGGGTGGATCTATCCAGGGTCAGGAACGTTTTGAAATCCCGGATAGGTCCGGTTTGCGACGATGGGGCCAAGGATCTGCAAAGCCGTCGCCTTGCCGGGGAGAAAGCTCCCGGCACCCTCAACGCCATCCTGCTGATGTGCGATTTTTCGGACAGCCTCATGCTCGGCCGGCATGGCGAGGTTCCCGGTGATTTTCCCCCGCCCATGCAGACGGACCGGTATTACGCCGCCCACGATTCTGTCTTCTTTCAGCATCTGATGGGTGATGTGGAGGATTATTTCGACGAGGTCAGCGGAGGACGGTTGACGGTCAACACCACGGTCCACCCCCGCACGGTGAATCTGGCGAATCCCATGTGGTTCTACGGCAACCATCCGGAAGAGGGGGAACAGCAGATCCTGATGGCCGCCAGGGTGGTGGAAAGACTCGATGCCGAGATCGATTTTCCCGCCTACGACACCGTCATCCTGGTTCACGCCGGGGCGGGCGAGGAGACCGACATCCTGGGCAACAGTCCGGAACAGATTTTCAGCACCTATCTGGATCCCGATGATTTCGCTCGGGCGGCCCAGGACAGCATTCTGGATACTCCCTACATTCCCGCCGCAGGGTTTCCACCCGGAACAGGGATCGATCGTGTCCTGGTCCTGCCCGAAACCGAGCAGCAGGATCCGGTCGGCGCCTTCACCGGCGGCTTCGGCAGCCTCGGTGTCTACTGCTTCGAGGTGGGGCTGCACCTGGGCATGCTTTCCCTCAGTGATTTCACTCCCTCGGGAAGGCCCGACAGCCAGGGAATCGGCCAGTTCGGGCTGATGGGCTATGGCCTGTTCGTGGGCCTGGGTTTCATCCCGCCCCATCCCTGCGCCTACAACAAGTATCTGATGGGCTGGCTGGATCCGTACGATGCACAGATCATGACGGGCAGTCAGTGGCGGCTGACACCCAGCGAGCGGCCGGACGATCCGGAGGCCTGTGCCCGGGTGAGCATCACTGGTCAGGAATACTGGTTGCTGGAATACCGGTTGCAGGATCCCAACGGCGACCGGCGGTTCACCTTCTCCGGAGATCTGAACGGAAACGGCCTGCCGGATTTTTTCGACTTTGATTCGGAGAACGGCGACGGAACCCCGACGGGCAAGTTCGACCCGGATTTCGACATCCGGGAGAGGATGACCGATGCCGAATGGGACTTTTCCATGAGCGAGAACAATGCGCGCGGTCCTGGTGAACTTGGGGCCGGGAGTGGGGTGTATATCTGGCATATCGACGAAGGCGTCATCCAGGACGTGTTTGACGCCCCGGGCAACCTGTTCAACGCCGACCCTGCCCGAAAGTCCGTGGACCTCGAGGAAGCCGACCGGATCCAGGATCTGGATTCCCACCAACCATCGGATTTCATGCTGGGCGGGGACGACGACAGCTACCGTGGGGAAGACGTCCACGTGTTCGACGCCCGGACCCTGCCGCCGACCGATACGGCCGGCGGGGCGGCCACGGGGATAGTCTTCCGTGATTTCAACGATGTCGTGGTGGATTCCCAGGGTTACGTGGCTGTTTTCGAGGGCATCGAATACTGGGGTTACGAGTACGCCGACATGATGACCTTCACGCTCACAACGGAAATCGATCCCGGAGCCGGGCCGGTCATGAGCGCCCGGCGTGAACTTCCCGGCGGAACGGACCTGACCGGTTCCCATGTCCTGATCGCCCCGCTGGAAATCGCCGGCGCCCTGGAACAGATCATTCTCGCTGGGCAGCATGGTGAGGTCTTCGTGCTGGACGGCGAGTTGAACGAATTCCTGGATCACGACGGAGACCCCGGCACCCTGGAACCGTTCACCACCGGAATGCGGGCGGGCGAGCCGGTGGCGTGGAACCTACCCCCGGCGGCCGGCGACCTCGATCACGACGGGGAAGTTGAAATCGTATTGACCGGTCCCAAGGGGATCTACGCCTTCAAGGCGGACGCTGGTCCGGTCCGGGATATCGAACCGGGCGTGGTAGGTCTGTACCAGGACCTGCCCGCTTGCGAATTGCCCCCGATCCTGTTGCCAGCGGACTTCCTGGCGACCGGTGCGGAATCCATGTTCGTTTCCACCTGTGTGGTGGTTCTGGAGGCCGGCGAAACCTCCCTGCGGTTCTTTGACGGACCGGATGCCACGGCTGGATTCGTCTTCAACCTTGGCAGCGTGCTGGTGCCTTCGATTCCCGTCCTGGCCGAGGAGTTCCTGCTGACCGCAGTGGCTGACACCGCCGGCGGCGCCCATCGTCTGGTTGTTCTGGACCTGACACCCTCGGCCATTCCCGAGGACCCGGTCCAGCTGGAACTTCCCTTGGCCGGTGAACCCGGCTCCTTCCCGGTTACCTGGGGGCTTGTGCCCGGCTCTCCGGCCGACGCTCCCATCTATTTTGCGATCATCGTCGACCGTTTCGGTCACGGCGAGACGGTTTTCTTTGACGACGAGTTGCGCAAGGCCAGTGACAACATGGTCTGGACACCGGACGTGGAGATCCACTCTCCGCTCGCGGTCGGCGCCTCTTTCGTGGGTCCCGATGTCCTGGGACGGGTAGGCCATACCGGCTACTGGCTGGACGGTTGGCCCAGGAGACCCATCGAATCCATTTCGGCGGTCGACGGTCCGGGCGCGGGATCGCCTCTGGTGGCCGAACTGGTGGATTCCTTGCGCCCCCTGGACCAGTACATTTTCCCCACCCGGGACGGACGGTTATACGGGTTTGACACCATGGGCGGGACACAGTACGGATGGCCTTTGGGTGGCCCCTCCCGCAGCGCCGGCAGCCCGGCCCTGGGTGTGCTGACGGGGGAGCCTCTGCTGGATCTTGTGGCTATCGGGTCCTTTGACCGGATCACCGGCGTCGGTACCGACAGCACCGGCCTGGACACCGATTTCGTGTCCACGATGACCGTGTGGCGGGATGTGGCGCTCACCGGATCGATCTGGCCGATGGCCGGTGGATCAGCCTGGCGCAACGGTTCCTTCGATGCCGCCGGACGGGTTGTTCTTCCGATCACCGCCCAGGGAACAGGACTTGTTCCGGGCAGTCATCGTTGTTCTCCCAGCCCGCTTCTGTCAGGACCTCTCCAGGTGAGGGGCCAGGTCAGGTCCCGGGCCCGGGCGCGGGCATTCATCTATAATCTGGAGGGGGAGGAAGTGGTTTCCACCGGATGGCAGGATGTGGCGGCCGTTGAACCCTTCTCCATCGAAGTTGCCTTGGACGGAACAGCGACAGGGATTTATATTTGCCGGCTCGTGGTCGAGTCGACGGGTGGTGGAACGGACCATAGTGTGGTGCAGTTCGCGGTCGTGCGTTAGCAGGCCGTTGCTTTGGTGGACCCGTCGGCAGGATGGGCCCCGATGAACAAGGAAAGGTTTCCCATGGTTGGCTACAGGAATAAGAAAGTGATGACCTTGCTGGCATTGTTTGTCCTGGCGGTCGCGTTTGCGCCAGGCGCCCGGGCGGGGAGCCCCGGCGATGCCGGCCTGCTTTCGCTGCGGATGGGCATCGGCGCTCGCGAGGCAGCCATGGGGGAGACGGGAGTCGCCTCGAGTTTCGGCGCCTCCGCCATTTACTGGAACCCGGCCAACAATGTCTTCGCCGACTTCGAAACCGGTCTTGTCCTCCAGCATCACCGCTACCTGGGCCTATTCAACCACGAGTCCGCCGCGCTGGCCCACAAAGTGGGCAATGGCGTCCTGGGCTTTCTTTTCATGGGCTTCTATTCCGATTCCATCGATCGTTACGGTTCCGAACCCGTCGGCATTCCCGAGGGTACGTTCAAGCCCTACGACGTCGCCTTTGCGGTTTCGTACGCCCATCCGCTGGGTGATAGTTTCGCCGCCGCGGTCAACGCCAAGTTCATCTACGAGAAGATCGACATCTATTCCGACGTCGGGTTCGCCTTCGACTTCTTCCTCACGCACAAGTCCCTCATCGAGGGTCTGATGTTCGCCGCCAGTGCGACCAACGTCGGCGGCCAGATGAATCTGAAAGACGAACCCTTCGACCTGCCCACCGCGCTCAGGGTAGGGGCGGCCTGGACTCCGGTCGGCGATTTCCTCCAGGAAAAACTGACCCTGGCCGGTGATGTGGTTTTCCCCAACGACACGAAGGAGAAGGCCCACCTCGGGGCGGAACTCAACCTCATTCCCGAATTTTCCCTGCGGATTGGCACGCGGATCAATTACGACAACCAGGGCCTGACCGCCGGAGCCGGCTTCCGGACCGGAGTTCTGGGCGTGGACTACGCCTACGAGGAATCGACCGTCGAGGGTTTTGACGACGGACACAAGTTCTCGCTCAACCTGGTCTGGTAGGAATGGGCTGCGCCGCCAGTACGCCCGATATCTTCCTAGAGAACCGGGAGGGGGTCCCGGTCAAAATCCAGGAGACGGAATTCGCCCTGCTGGAGAAGGCCGTAACCGAGGGTGCCGAGCCAGCCGGGCAGGCAGGCCATCTGCAGGGAGCCGGCTTCGATCTGGAAGCCATGGTGAACATGACCCATGACCGTGAGATCCCAGTCCCCGTCGTCCTGGCGTTCAAGCCAGTCGCTGGCCCTGGTCACGATCCGGGAGGCCTCGTCCCTGGTGGCGGACCTGCTCTGGCCGCTGAGCCAGGTGCTGATGGCAAACAGGATCTCGGGGTGGAGGGATTTGGCCAGAACAATTCCGGCCCGAGTGCGTACAACCGCCCTGAAGGCATTGTAGGCCCAGTCGAATTTCAGGAGACCGTCGCCGTGGATGAACTGGAGGCGCCGGTCTCCGAAATGGATGATTTCGGTTTCGCCCGTGGGGCTGCACCCGTACCTTTGGTGCATGAATCCCGCGGCCCAGATATCATGGTTGCCGCCGATGAAGTGAATCCTGGTACCGGCATCCCGGACCCGGTCCAGACCCTGGAGGATAGGGTCATAACCCTTCAGGCGGAAATGGGGATAGTCGAACCAGAAATCGAAGATGTCTCCCAACAGGACGAGGTGGTCCGCCTGGGCGGCCAGTTCGAGAAGTTCCAGGAACCTGGCCACCCGCTGGAGCTCGGGCTGATCGGGAATCAGATGAAAATGGGAATCGGCCACGATAATGGCCGTGGGTTGTTTCAA
>DAOWLV010000094.1 GCA_030643455.1 Candidatus Krumholzibacteriia bacterium
GCCGAACCTGAGTCCGGCTGAATCGCTGCAGGCGATGGAGACCGAAAAAAACGGGTAGCCGTGAGCGTAATTGGTCGTGCCGTCCAAGGGATCGATGTACCAGGTCCGGTCTCCGGTGCCCTGCTGACCCCCCGATTCCTCAGCCAGGATGGACTCGCCGGGAAACCGTCGGTTCAATTCAGCGATGAGCATGTCCTCGACCCGACGGTCCACGTCGGTCACGAATTCGGTGGCTGCCTTCTGTTCGATCCGCACCACCTTGCCCAGACTGTCCAGCAGAATCGCACCCGCCTGCAGGGCGAGGTCGCGAACGGTGGCCAGTTCAGCAGACATTTCCCGTTTCATGGACCTGGTTACCTTTCTGTTGCTGGCCGCTGGCCCGGTCTCACCGGCCAACGCCGGACTGATCCTGACCCTGAAGCTTATCGGGGTGGCGGTCGTTTCCCTGCTGATCGCCATGCTCTTTTTCCGGCGCGCCCAGAAGGAGAAGGGCAAGTTCGGTGATGCGCGCGATCGCGAACCTGTTCTCGGCGGTCTCATGTGGGCCCTGGTTGCGGTGGCGGCGCTGGCGGGTCTGGTCCTCAAACCATGGACCATCGGTCCGGTGGGGGCGGACCTGGTCGCCTCCCTGCTCCAGATCATGGCCTTCGTGGCCAAGGTCGTGTTTTTTGCCTGGCTGTTCATCTGGGTCCGCTGGACACTGCCCCGGTTCCGTTACGACCAGTTGATGCGCCTGGGCTGGAAGGTCTGGCTGCCGTTGGGGCTGGCCAATCTGGTGGTCACCGCGCTTGTGATGGCGATTGTCTGATACGAGGAGTGCCATGAGTTTCGAAGGATTACCCAAGGGTTCCGGCGACAAGAAACGGTCGTTCCGTGAATCGATCTACCTGTGGGAAGTGCTGCGGGGGCTGGGGGTGACGGCCAGGCACCTGGTGCGGAACATCCTGCACACCGACGAGATGCCCACCATGCAGTACCCCGAGGAGAAACGGGTGTACGGGGATCGTTTCCGGGGCCGCCACCGGCTGATGCAGAGGGATGACGGCACGCCGAAATGTGTGGCCTGCCAGATGTGTTCGACCTACTGTCCCGCCGATTGCATCGAGATCGTGGGGGGCGAGCATCCGGATCCGAAGATCGAGAAATATCCGGTTTCCTTCGTGATCGATCTGTTGCGCTGCGTCTATTGCGGGCTGTGCGAGGAAGCTTGTCCGTGCGACGCCATCCGCCTCGATACCGGGATCTACGAGATCTCCGCGGACAGCCGCGAAAAATTCGTCGTCGATATGGAGTTCCTCCTGAACAACGACACCGACGGGACCCTCTGACCCGACGGGTCGGAGTTGGACAGGTGAAAGGCACGACATGGAAGGTATTCTGTTCTGGGTTTTCGGCTCCATGATGGTCTTCGGGGGCCTGATGATGGTGGTCCAGCGCAGCGCCGTGGTTTCGGCGGTGTGGCTGATCTTCGCCTTCGTCAGCGCCGCGGGGATTTTCGCACTGCTGTCGGCCCCGTTTTTGGCGGTCATGCAGATCCTCGTCTACGCAGGCGCGATCATGGTGCTGTTCCTGTTCGTGATCATGATGCTGCAGGGACCGGTTCTGGAAGGGGACCAGAAACTGCTGGGCCGGTCGTTGTGGCCCGCGGTGGCCATACCGCCTCTGGCCATCGTGGTGATGATCGTGGGTTATGTCATGCGAAACGGCCTGACGGGGTGGGGCGGACCTGCCCCCGAGGGGTTCGGATCACCCGAACACGTGGCGGGATTGCTCCTGGGCAAGTACCTCCTGGCCTTCGAACTGATTTCCATCGTCCTGCTGGTCGCCATCATCGGCGCCCTGGCCGTGGGCAAGGATGAAAGGAAACTGCCGTGGAAATAACGCTGACCCACTACCTGCTGCTGGCCATGACGGTGTTCCTTACCGGGATGGTCGGGTTCGTGGTCCGGCGCAACGCCATCGTGATGCTGATGTGTGTCGAGCTGATGCTCAGTTCGGTGAACATCGTGTTCGCGGCCTACAGCCGGTTCCACGCCAATGCCGACGGACACGTGTTTGTCCTGATGAATTTCGCGGTCGCGGCTGCCGAAGCAGCCATCGGTCTGGCCATCCTGGTGGAGATCTTCCGCCGCCGCCGCACCGTCAACGTCGATGACCTCAAAGCCCTGATGGAGTAAAGCAGTGGAGAGTCACGCCACAGAATCATTGCTGAGGTGGATCGTCCTGGTGCCCCTGCTCGCTGCGGCGGTCGGCGGGCTCCTGAATCGGCGGTTGCCGAAACAGGTCGCCGGCCTGCTTGCCTGTGGGGCGGTGGGGGTGAGTTTCGCCCTGTCGGTGACCGTTTTTCTGCGCCTGACCCGGATGCCGGCGGCCGAACGATTCGTCAGCGACACCATGGGCACCTGGATCGGTTTCGGCAATCTGCAGATCGATCTGGGCTTTACCATGGATCCGCTGAGCGGGGTCATGGCCCTGGTCGTGACAGGAGTCGGTTTCCTGATCCACATCTACTCTCTGGGATACATGGCCCACGACGAGGGTTTCGGCCGCTTCTTCGCCTATATGAACCTGTTCATCTTTGCCATGATGACCCTGGTGCTGGGTGAGAACATGCTGATGCTGTTCGTGGGATGGGAAGGGGTGGGGTTGTGCTCCTACCTGCTGATTGCCTTCTGGTTCAACGACGAGGCCAATGCCGCGGCCGGCAAGAAGGCCTTCATCGTCAACCGGATCGGTGATTTCGGTTTCCTGCTGGGCATCTTCCTGATCGGCACGACGTTGCTTCCGCACCTGGCCGAGGGTGAAGGACTGTTCAGCTTCCGGACCCTGCAGCACCACGCGGGCATCATGGCTCCGGTCGCCACGGCGATCTGCCTGTTGCTGTTCCTGGGGGCCACCGGCAAGTCGGCCCAGATCCCCCTTTACATCTGGCTGCCCGACGCCATGGCCGGCCCGACGCCGGTCAGTGCCCTGATCCACGCCGCCACCATGGTCACCGCCGGTGTCTACATGGTCGCCCGCATGAACTTCCTGTTTGTTCTTTCGCCCACGGCCATGGGAGTGGTCGCGGCTGTCGGGGTGGTGACGGCGATTTTCGCAGCCACCATTGCCCTGACCCAGAACGACATCAAGAAGGTCCTGGCCTATTCAACCGTCAGCCAGCTCGGTTACATGATGCTGGCCTGCGGCGTGGGGGCCTTCGGCATCGCGATCTTCCATGTCATGACCCATGCCTTCTTCAAGGCCCTGCTGTTCCTCGGTTCCGGTTCGGTGATCCACGCCATGAGCAACGAGAAGGACATGCGGGTCATGGGTGGGCTGAAGAAAAAACTGCCGATCACCTTTTGGACCTTCCTGATAGGGACACTAGCACTGGCGGGCATTTTTCCTTTTGCCGGTTTTTTCAGCAAGGACGAGATCCTCTGGAAAACCTTCAGCAGCGAACTGGGTGGAGTCCTGCCCTGGGCCCTCGGGTTCCTCGCCGCCGGCCTGACCGCCTTCTACATGATGCGCCTGGTCGTGCTGACCTTCTTCGGTGAAAACCGCGCCAGCGCCGAGGTCAAGAGCCACATCCACGAATCCCCGGCCACCATGACGATGCCCCTGGTCATCCTGGCGGTGCTGTCGCTCGTCGGTGGTTGGATCGGCTGGCCCCACTTCATGGGTGGGGGCGCCTGGTTCGAGCAGTGGCTCGCGCCGGTCTTCAGTTCCGGTCACGGAGCCGCTGCACACGGAGCCGCTGTACACGGAGCCGCTGCCGGCGAGGCCGTGCACGACACCATGATGGAATGGATCCTGGCGGGGGCGTCCCTGGCCTGGGGGCTCATCGGCCTCGGGGTGGGCTACTTCGTCTACATGAAGAAGATCTCCATCGCCACGTCCCTCAGGAATCTTGGCGGCGGGGTCCCATACAAGATCCTGCTCAACAAGTACTACGTGGATGAAGCTTACGAAGGTACATTCATCCGGCCGGGTTACCTGCTGTCGAAAAATGTCTTATGGAAGATCGTGGATGCTGGTTTGATCGACGGTCTTCTGGTCAACGGTTCTGCCCTCGTGGTGGCCATCACCGGGTCGGTTCTGCGCCTGTTCCAGAACGGAATGGTTCGCTTTTACGCCTGGTCGTTCACCATCGGGGTCACGGTCTTTGTCCTTTACCTCAGTTTCTCGGGCTAGGAGGACGCCGGTTTGTCGCTGATAACTGATCACATCCTGACCTGGGTCACGTTCCTGCCGCTGCTCGGCTCGGTGTTGTTGTGGACGATCGTCCGCCGCGACTCGCACGCCCGCATCTTCGCTCTGGTCGTGGCTCTTGCGGACTTCGTCCTGTCGCTGCACCTGTGGTTCCATTTCGACAGCAGCCGGGGAGACGACCAGTTCGTCGAGAAGGTCGCCTGGCTGTTCAACGGGCAGATCAGCTACCACATGGGAATGGACGGCATCAGCCTCGTTCTGGTGATGCTGACCACCTTCCTGGGGCCATTGGTCATCCTTTCGACCTGGAAGGCGATCACCGACCGGGTGCCGGAGTTCATGGCTTTTTTGCTGTTCCTGCAGGCGGCCATGCTGGGCACCTTCTTCGCCCGGGACATGCTGTTGTTCTATGTTTTCTGGGAAGTCATGCTCATCCCGATGTATTTCATCATCGGCATGTGGGGTGGGCAGCGGCGCATCTACGCGGCGGTGAAGTTCTTCATCTTCACCATGGTCGGTTCGGTCTTCATGCTGGTGGGTATTCTTTACCTGTACTTCCAGGCCGGCAGCATGAACCTCTTCGATTTCCTGGAGGTCGCCCTGGGGCACGAGGCCCAGCTCTGGCTGTTCGCCGCCTTTTTCCTGGCCTTCGCCATCAAGGTGCCGGTGTTCCCGCTTCATACCTGGCTACCGGACGCACACGTCGAGGCGCCCACTGCCGGCTCGGTTGTCCTGGCCGCCGTGTTGCTGAAGATGGGGATCTACGGCATGCTGCGATTCGCCATGCCCCTGTTCCCCGATGGGGTGGCGTTTTTCGCCCCGGCGATCAGCATCCTGGCGGTGATCGGTATCATCTACGGCGCCCTGGTCGCCATGGTGCAACCGGACGTCAAGAAACTGGTGGCCTATTCGTCGGTCAGCCACCTGGGATTCGTGGTGCTGGGCCTGTTCAGTTTGACACCACTGGGCGTGGCCGGCGGCATCTTCACGATGATCGCCCACGGCCTGTCCACCGGCGCCCTGTTCCTCCTGGTCGGCGTGATCTACGAACGCCGGCATACCCGCCAGATCTCCGAATTCGGCGGACTTGCCCACGAGATGCCGGTGTTTGCGACCTTCTTCATGATCACCACCCTGGCCAGCGTGGGGCTGCCGGGCATGGCCGGGTTCATCGGCGAGTTCATGATCCTGTTCGGGACCTTCGGCAGCGAGACCCTGGCCCACGCCAAGCTGATGACAATATTGGCCACCACCGGGGTGGTTCTGGGCGCCATATACATGCTGTGGATGTACCAGCGGGTCTTCTTCGGCAAACTTGCCAACGAAAAGAACAAGGGACTTCCTGACCTGAGCCTGCGGGAAATCGCCGTCCTGCTGCCCATCGTGATCTTCATGTTCTGGCTGGGCGTGCGTCCCGGCCTGATCCTGGATAAAGTCGAGGCCAGCGTGGCCACCGTGCTGGCTCCTCTCAATGGCGGCCCCATCCTGACCGACGATCCCGGGCACCATGCCCTCCGCGCAGAACCTGAACCCGGGCAGGACCATCCGGTCTTCATCGTCCGGGACACGGAGAACCAGTGATGAACGAATTAATCGTACCGAATCTCAGCAGCCAGTGGGGCGCCCTGTTGCCCTACCTGATCGTGGCCGTCGGCGGGCTGCTGGTCATGGTGGTGGATTCCTTCGTTCGGACCCTGAAGAAGGATCACCTGTCCTACCTGACCATGTTCATCCTGATCTGCGTCGTCATCGTGCAGATCGTCGGCCGGCGCACGGACGGCGACCTGCTGGGCGGCATGATGATCACTGGCGATTTTACCCGGTTCTTCAACTACCTGTTTGCCGGCATCGGAGTGATGACAACCATTTTCGCCACTGGTCTCTACGACAGGGAGGGGCGGTACCGCCCCGAGTTCTATCCCCTGCTTCTGTTCAGCATCCTGGGGATGATGATCCTGGTGGCTGCCAACGATCTTCTGACCATTTTCCTCGGTCTGGAAACGATGAGTCTGGCCACCTACATCCTGGTCGGCGGGGTCAGGGGAAACATCCGCAGCAGTGAAGCCGGATTCAAGTACCTGATTCTGGGTGGTTTTTCCTCGGCCTTCCTGCTGATGGGCATGGCCCTGATCTACGGTTTCGCCGGAGGGACCGGCTTTGCCGACATCGCCCATGCCATGAAGACCCAGAATCCCGACGTGTTGATCGTGGGGCTCGGTTCGGCCCTGATGCTGGTGGGTTTCGGTTTCAAGGTGGCGATGGTCCCGTTCCATATGTGGACCCCGGATGTTTACGACGGCGCTCCGACCTACGTGACAGGTTTCATGGCCACGGCCATCAAGGCGGCCGCCTTCGCGATCCTGGTCCGCTTCGTCATCCTGATGCAGCCTCAGCTGGCCTTCGCCTGGTATCCCGTGCTGGTTGCCCTGACCATTCTGACCATGAGTTTCGGCAACCTGGTCGCCTTGGCCCAGAGCAACATCAAACGCATGCTGGCCTGGTCCAGCGTGGCTCATGCCGGTTACCTGCTGCTGGGGGTGGTGACCCTGATCTCCCCGTCTGTTGGCGGTTCGGACATGATGATGCGGAGCCAGGAGATAGGGGAATCCGCCGGGGCAGCCATCCTTTTCTACCTGGTCGGTTACGCCCTGATGAACCTGGCGGCCTTCGGTATCATCAACGTCATGAACCACAAGAGTGGCGAAGACGCGGTGGACATCAACCGCTACGCCGGTTTGAGCCGCCGTCAACCCCTGGCCGCGGCCACCCTGGGTATCGCGCTGCTTTCCCTGGCCGGTATTCCTCCCTTCGTGGGTTTCATGGCCAAATTCTACCTGTTCAGTGCCGTGGTGCGTGCCGGGCTGATTCCCCTGGCTGTCATCGGTGTCATCAATTCCCTGATCTCGGTGTACTACTACCTGCGCGTTCTGGTGGTGATGTACATGAAGGAACCCGAGGACACCAGCTACCATGGCACCGAGTTGGTGTCGGTGGTCACCTCCGGTGTGTTGGCCTTGCTGGTGATCTGGCTCGGGGTGATGCCCGATGCTTTCCACCGGGCGGCCCTGGTCATCTTCAGGCAAATCCATTTCTAGCAGGGGGTCGGGCTAGCCACCATTCCCCGGTTCGTTTATCATCAGCCCTGCCACAAGGCGGGGCTGATTCATTTGCACTTGATCCGGAGACGAGATGCTCATCCTTCTGAACAGCACCAAAACCATGGACCTGAAGGTGGATGTGCCGGCGGGCCTCGCGCCGACCGAGCCGGTCCATCTGGCCGAAGCGAGGAAACTCGCCCTGCCTTTGGCGAAAGTGAGTCTGACCCGGGTGGGCGATCTCATGGCCGTCAAGGGCAAGCTGGCAGCCCAGACACGGGCCGATCTTGCCCAATGGGGCCAGGAGGGCCGACTTCGCAAACCGGCTCTGCTGGCCTTCACGGGGCTCGTCTACAAATACCTCGACGCCCTTTCGCTGACCATGGTCCAGTGGAAAAGGGCCCAGAAAACCGTGCGGATCCTGTCCGGCCTCTATGGGTTGTTGCGGCCTCTGGACGAGGTGGAAGCCTACCGCCTGGAGATGGGCAGCAAGGTCAAACCCAAAGGGGCGAAGAACCTGACGGTTTTCTGGCGGGACCGGCTGACCGACGCGGTGAACGCCGAGTTGAAAGACGGCGAACCGGTGATCAGCGTGTCATCGCTGGAGTACGTCAAGGCCCTGGATCTGGATCGGGTGCGGGGGCCGGTGATCAGTCCGGTCTTCAAGGAGCGTTTTCCCGACGGCACTTTCCGAACCGCGCCGGTCCACTCCAAGATGGCCCGGGGCGCCCTGGCGCGCTTTGCCTTGAGGACCGCCGCCAAGAGCCCGGATGATCTGCTCGGCTTCGGGGAAATGGGATGGGAGCTGGCCAGCGAGCCTCCGGCCGAAGGGCCGTGGCTTTTTGTCAGGGCATACCGTGGCTGAGTTTGTCTGATTGCGGGACTTATGACTGGAGGAACCCATGAGCCGTCGCCCGGCTACAATGCTCAAGGATCTCACGCAACTTCGCAACCGCTTCGGTGATGGGGTCGTATTCGGCTCACTATTGCTGCTGTTCGGCGTAGTCCTGGGCATGTCCGGTTGCGGCGGCGGGTCGGGTGAGCCAAGCTCCCAGCCAGGTTCCATCCAGGAAGGCGAAGCGTCCTATTACGCCCACAAGTTCCACGGGCGCACCACGGCCAACGGCGAGATCTACGACGAAAACAAGATGACCGCCGCCCACAAGACGCTTCCGTTCGGCACCACGGTCCGGGTCACGAACCTGGCCAACGGAAAAAAGGTCGTCGTCAGGATCAACGACCGGGGCCCGTTCGTGAAAGGCCGGATCATCGACCTGTCCTACAGGGCAGCCGGTGAGCTGGATTACATAGCCCGAGGGATCGTGAAGGTGAGTGTCGAGATCCTGAAGGTGGACGGGGATTTCTAGGGACCGCGGCAACCGGCGGCCGGTCACGGACCGTGATCGCCACGGCAGGTTTCAAGAGCAGGCTGTCAGATCTGCTCGACGGCCTGGACTTCCGGGATGGCCGCTTTCATGCGGGCCTCAATGCCCTGCTTGAGCGTCATCATGCTCATGGGACAGTTGCCACAGGCGCCCTTCATGCGGACGGTCACGATTCCCTCGTGGAAATCGATGAATTCCACGTCTCCGCCGTCGGCCTGCAGGGCGGGCCTTATCTCGTTCAGCACTGCTTCGATTTTGTCCCTCATTACATTCCTTTCGGCCGATCGTGGGGCCTGATCCGTTCCAGGCGAATATCACCAGTGTACCTGAAAAACTAAGTTGCCCCTCGCGGATGTCAACCTCCGGGTTTGGCGTTGTGCCCTGGCGGCTGCTCGCCTATGATTCCCGCTCTGAATGTCGGACCAAGAACTTTGGGCGGCTGAGACCGGACCAACGGCCAGCAACAGAAAGGAAGACAGGTCCATGAAACGGGAAATGTCCGCTGAACTGGCCACCGTTCGCGACCTCGCCCTGCAGGCGGGGGCGATTCTGCTGGACTGTCTGGGCAAGGTGGTGCGGATCGAACAGAAGGC
>DAOWLV010000137.1 GCA_030643455.1 Candidatus Krumholzibacteriia bacterium
GGAAGCGTCGTTCGCGCCCCTGCTTGGCTGACCCGCCGGCGCTGTCGCCCTCAACCAGGTAGATCTCGCACTCCGCCGGGTCACGGCTGGAGCAGTCGGCCAGCTTGCCGGGCAGCGCGGCCGAGTCGAGGGCCGACTTGCGGCGCGTCAGGTCGCGGGCCTTGCGGGCGGCCTCGCGTCCATGGGCCGCGGCGATACACTTGTTGATGATCCCCTTGGCTTCCTTGGGGTGCTCCTGCAAATACTCCGCGAGGTAGGTATTGACCAGTGACTCGACCTGCCCCTTGACCTCGGTGTTTCCAAGCTTGGTCTTGGTCTGGCCCTCGAACTGGGGCTCGGGAACCTTCACCGAGATAATGGCGGTCAGTCCCTCACGAACATCGTCGCCCGTCAGGCTCGACATGTCCTTCTTCAGCAGGCCGGAACTGTTGGCGTAGGCGTTCACTGTGCGGGTCAGTCCGGCGCGGAATCCCGACAGGTGGCTGCCACCCTCGGTGGTGTTGATGTTGTTGGCGAAGGTGAACAGGGCCTCGCTATAACCATCGTTGTAGTCCATGGCCACTTCGACATGGACACCGTCCTTTTCCCCTTCGAAATAGACGGGTTGAGGACATATCACCTGCCGGCTTTCGTTCAACCAGCGTACGTACTCGACGATGCCACCTTCAAAATGAAAGGTTTCTTCGCGTGCCTGGTCGTCGCGGTCGTCGGTGATGACGATTTTCAGGTCTCGGTTCAAAAAGGCCAGCTCACGCAGGCGGCCCCGCAAGGTTTCAAAAGAGTAGACCAGTTCGGGGAAGATCTGATGGTCGGCCTTGAAGGTGATCGTTGTTCCTGTTTGATCCGGGTGGCATTCACCGATCTCCTGCAATCCACCCACCAGGGCTCCGCGCTCGAAATCCATCTGATAGATCTTGCCGTCGCGGCGGACTTCGGCCTTCAGCCACTCGGAAAGGGCGTTCACGCAACTGACACCCACACCGTGCAAACCACCGGACACCTTGTAGCTGCCCTTGTCGAACTTGCCTCCGGCGTGCAGGCTGGTCAGCACAACCTCCAGGGCGGGTTTGCCCTCGTCCTTGTGCATGTCCACGGGAATGCCACGGCCGTTATCGACCACCTTGATGGTGTCCCCTTCGCCGATGGTCACGTGGATGTGATCGCAGTAGCCGGCCATCGCTTCATCGATGGAGTTGTCCACGACCTCGTACACCAGGTGGTGCAGCCCCCTGGTGGCCGTGTCGCCGATGTACATGGCGGGCCGCTTACGCACCGCCTCCAGGCCCTTGAGAACCTGGATGCCCTGGGCCGTGTAGTCCTTGGCGCCCTGGGCACTGTCGGAACTGTTTGCGGCGGCCTTTTTCATGATCGGTTCGTTCTCTTGCGTCATTTGGCGTTCTTACGCTTCCTGCCTCGATGCGGCCGGTCCCGCCACTGGATTTCCGTGACGGTTCCTTCGCCGAACATGGCGTTGAATTTCTGGATGATCATGGGCACCAGCATGGTCAGCTCCTGCCGCCAGGCACCATGATCCGCTTCAAGGACGAGAATCCCGTCCACCAGGTCCACCGCACGGGAATGGGCGGCGATTTTTTCGCCCACGATTTCCCGCCAGCGCAGAAGGGCCGCCCGTTCTTCCAGGCGATCGTGGAGACCGTACTGCCGCAGCGCGTCCTCGATGAGGCGGGAAATGGGCAGGGGACCTTCTCGCTTTGCACTCATCCTTCTTGATGCTCTTCCGGGTTCGGTCACGGGAGTTCGTCGGTGGCCTCCGTGAATCCGCCCCCTTGCACGTTCCAGGCCTTCATTTCTCCAGGACGCCAGTCGGCGACATCGTCCGAGCGGGCCGTTGCGACAAACACCTGGTGATGGCGGGAGGACATCTCCTGCAGCCTGTGCGCGCGGTGTCTATCCAGTTCACTGAAGATGTCATCGAAAAACAGGATGGGGCGAATCTGTCTCTTCTGGTAAAGCACGTCGCTGCGAGCCAGGACCAGGGCGATGGTCGCCGTACGGGTCTCACCCTGGGATCCAAAAACCCGCAAATCCACCCCGCCGAGCAGGACTTCGAAGTCGTCCAGCTGGGGTCCGATCCGCGGTCTGCCTCGCTGGACTTCAGACTCACTAATATAGTCGATTTCCTCGAAAATATCCGCTGCCAAGGCCTCTTTTGCGAAAGGTTTTTCGGGATCTTTTTTCTGGCGGGATTTCACACTTTCCAGATTTGGTCGGTAGTAAAAAGTGAGTTTTAATTCGTTGTCAGTAAGTGTTTTATGTCTCTCGTGTGAAAACGGGGTCAAAAGACACGCGTATTCCTGCCTTCCGGCACAAACCTCTGCCGCATGGACAGACAGTTCCCTGTTCCATGAATCCAGTTCCCGGCGGGCTTCGGTGGGGTTCGCCAGTCCCTTCTTGAGATCCCGCAGGAGGCCTGTTTTCTGCCTGGTTACTCTCTGCAGAGCCGTCAAATGGGACAGGAATACCGGGTCGAATTCGGACAATCCGTGATCAGTGAAATGACGACGGCGCTGCGGAGCGCCCTGCACGAGTCGGATGCTGTCCGGATTGAAAAAGACCGTGACCAGGCGGCCCACCAGATCCGACCGGCGGCGCACTGCTTCCCCGTCAATCCGGAAACGGCGCCCCCCGGCACGATCCAGGCCGAATTCGCAGGTCAAGAGTAATCCGGACTCCTCCTCCACCTCCAGCGCCACATGAAGGGCGTCCCTGTCGAAACTGATCATTTCGTCTGATTTACTGCCTCGGTGGGAGCGGCCGAGAGCCAGGAAGTTGAGGGCTTCCAGGAGGTTGGTCTTGCCTACACCGTTTCGCCCCAGGACAAGATTGACCTGGGGCGAAAAAGTGAGATCCAATTCCTTGAGGTTTCTGAATCCGTGAACCTTTGCCGACAGAATCCGCAAACTAGTCGCCGGCCAGACGCAGGGGCATCAACAGGCAGAGCACCCCGGTTTCTTCGCCGTCCTCGGTCAAGGGTTTGATCAATGCGGCGCTCTGGGAGTCCTTGAGAGATAGCATGATGGAGCTGGTTTTGATGTTCTTCAGGATGTCCTGCAGGTAAACGAAGTTGAATCCGATTTCCAGGGCTTCGCCGTCGTAGGAAACGGGAATCTCGTCCTCTGATTGGCTGCCTTCGGTACCGCGGGCGGAAAGTTCCATCCGTCCATTTTCAATCCCCAGCTTGATCTGGCTGGTGATACGGTCGGCCGTGATGGAAACCCGGCGGATGGTCTGGGCAAAGTCGGCCTTGTCCAGGGTGATGAACTTGTCGTTGTCCTGGGGGATGACGGCATTGTAATCGGGGAAGGGTCCTTCGAGCAATCGGCAATGGAGAATCGTGGGTCCGGCCCGGAACGACAACTGGTTTTCCCCCATGAAGATGGTGATATTGCCCGAGGCGGCTTCTTCCTGGTCCAGGCTTCCGACGATGCGGGGCAGGTGACGCAGTCCTGCGGTATCGACGATCATCTCCCGATCGCCGACATCCCATTCCATGGTTCGTCCACTACGGGCCAGCCGGTGGGCATCGGTGGCAACCAGGGTCAGTGATTCGGGGCGAACCTCCCAGAGAATACCCATCAACGCGGGACGGGTTTCGTCCTTGGAAACCGAATACGAGGTCTCGTTGATCATGTCGATCAGGATGGCGGCCTCGACATCCAACCCTTTTTTTTCTTTCAGCTCCTTGAGGGCTGGATATTCTTCCACATTCATGGTGTTTTCGGTCATCCGGGCCTTGCCGCTGACCAGTTGAATTTGTTTCCCTTTCTGGGAAATAACGACAGAACCGGGACGCAGGGTCCGCACGAAAGGCACGAATTTAACCGCAGGAATGGCAACCTTGCCGTCATCCTTGACCATCACCTTGTCCGTGCCGGTGGTGATGGAGATGTCCAGGTTGGTGGCCGACAGCGTCAACCTGTCGTCACCAACTTCCATCAGGATGCAGGTCAAGATCGGCAGGGTGGTCTTGGTGGGCACCACGTTGGCGATGACGTCCAGGGCTTTCTGTAAATCCTCTTGCTGGATCTCGAACTTCACGTTGCCGTCCTCCGGTCAGGGTCTGTCTGCTGATCGGTCTTGATTTCCGTGTGGATCGACATGATAGGAGATCGACCCGTCCGGATCAAGTCCGCGCTTTTCCTCTTTCATTCATGATATATATAGAAAACATGTAGTAGATATAGGGGCTGGGAATTTTGGGATAAGTTCCTGAAAAAGGCCTCCAATCGGCTCCTGGTTACTTGAATAGACCATTGAGGTTTCCTTTTGTCCTTGAATAAGTCCGGGGATATCCGGACGAGTCATCCACTCTTTACCCACACCCTGAAATAAACTCCCCGCCAGGCCGGATTAATACCCTGGTTATTCACTGCTGTCCCCGGGGTTTTCCCCAGCTAAAACCGGGATATTCTACCGGAAATGACAAGAGAATCCGCGGGACACTCGTCCAGTCGGGTATGAAACCACCGGTCAGAAAAACAGGGAGGGGATCCGGAGGTTATTTTCTTCCCCGCACCCGATCCTGGATATCAAGAACGGCGCCCCTGAAACGGGGATCGGTCTTCATGTCCTTCTGGATCTTCTGATAGGCATGGGAAACAGTCGAATGGTCACGGTTGCCGAAGGCACGCCCTATTTGATTGAGGGATGCTCCGGTCATTTCCCGTGCCAGGTACATCGCGATCTGACGGGCCCGGGCCAGGTCCTGGGTGCGTCGTTTGGACTTGAATTGATCGACAGTCACGTCGTGGACCTCGGCCACGATCTTCATGACATTGGCGATCTTCACAGGCCCGGTAGAACTTCCCTGGAAAAAGGAGGAGAGAACCTCGGAGGCCATTTCCAGAGAATTGTCACGCCCAGTCAGCCTCGCGAACGAAAGAAGGCGAATCAACGCCCCCTCGAGACGGCGGATGTTGTCGGTAATATTTTCCGCGATGAAAGCGATGACATCGTCGGCGATGTAGATATTGTTGACCTCGACCTTGCGCTTGAGGATAGCCATGCGTGTTTCCAGATTCGGGGGCTGGATATCGGTGATGAGTCCCCATTCGAACCTGGAGCGGAGGCGCTCCTCGAGCGTGGTGATTTCCTTGGGAGAACGGTCGCTGGTCAGAACAATCTGTTTTTTCAGATCATAGAGTGCGTTGAAGGTGTGGAAAAACTCTTCCTGGGTCGATTCCTTGCCGGCCAGGAAGGCCACGTCATCCACCAGGAGCACATCGACGGTGCGGTACTTCATCTTGAATTCGGGTGTCCGGTTATCTCGGATGGAACCAATCAGGTCGTTCATGAAGTTTTCAGCCGTGACGTAACAGATCTTCTTTCCGGGGTCCCGGGCAGCCACGGTGTTGCCCACCGCGTGCATGAGGTGGGTTTTTCCCAGACCCACGCCACCATGAATGAACAACGGGTTGAAATGTTCGCCTGGATTATTTCCCACGGCGGTGGCGGCCGCGAAAGCCAGGTCGGTTCCCGATCCCACCACGAAGTTTTCGAAGGTGTAGTCCCGGTTGATGTTGGAAATAGTGGCTGGCCGGGGAGGTAAGACCGCCGGGCCCCGGTTTTCCGGCAAAATCAAGGTGTTCGCAACGCCCAGGACGTTCGGAACACCCACCGAATCCAGGGCTGCTGCTGCGGAACCACCATTGTTTGCAACCGGTTGAATCCCTGGTTTTTTGGCCATGTCTTCAGGAGAAATTTTCCTGACACCAAGAGTGAAGTTGATGTCCCGGCCAAAATAGGTGGATCCGGCCTCGTTGAGAGCGGTCAAGTGATGCTCGCTGAACCAGTCCATGAAGAAGTGGTTCGGACAATCCACCTTCATGGATCCGTTCTTGGAATTATCCGCAGAGTCATTCTGGGTGAAGTTATTTCCACTGTTTTCAGGAAGCAAAGGAAGAAACCAGGTATTAAAAGTCTGCTGGGCAACATTCTGACGAACAACATCGAGAATTTCAGGCCAATAGGTATCCAGATTCACCATGAAAAAATCCGGTCACTTTCCCGTTTTGCCAGGTCCCCACCCCCCCACCAGGTTATCAACAAGGGAGCGCAATCAAAACCCACACCAAATAAATAACTTAGGTAATAAACCAATCAAGGAAGGAAAAGTTATCCACAGGCTCTTTGTTGTGTGGATAACTTTTTCAGCACCCTTGGTGGTTGTCTCCACCTGTTGGCGAAATTAGCATGGCCGAAGTTCGGGGTGCAAGGGATTTTTGCTGAATATTTAAACTTTTCCCTAACGTTATATTTTATTGGACCCTAGGTTTTTCAATGGTTTTTGGGGAGGTTTCCGGGCCGGGAACAGATTGGCCGAAAAGTCTCCGCCACTCGCACTCCGGTGTCTTGACTGTGTGGATAACCCGCTGTTTTCCTTGACACTGGCCCGGGAGATTATTAACCTTTCGCGCTGATAAAGAAACCCAAAGGAGAGTTCGGTGAAACGGACATTTCAGCCCAGTAATTTGAAGCGGGCCCGCCGGCATGGATTCCGGAAACGGATGTCGACCAAGGCCGGCCGCCTGGTGCTCAAACGCCGCCGGGCCAAGGGGCGCAAGCGTATTTCCGCTTGATCGACCCCTTTAGCAGTGCGAACAGTTAAAGTGTTGTGACTGGTATGGCTGCATGGCGATCGTTGAATAGAAAAAGTGAATTTCACGAGGTCTACGAGCATGGTGTCAAAAAAGTCGGGCGCCTCCTTGTAGTTTACCTGTTACCCGCCGATGACATGGCCCGGGCCGTGGTTGCCAGCAGGAAAGTCGGCAACGCGGTGAAACGGAACAGAGCCAAGCGTTTGTTGCGTGAGGCTTTCCGCGGGGTTTTTTGCGAGGCTTTTTGCGAATCTTTCCGCAATGGGGAAACGAGCCTTTCCGAGCATGTCATGGGCACTCTAAAGAGGTTGCCGCGGGATTCCGGAAGTGAAACCGGGGATCCCCGCGCGGTAGAGGGACTGTGGGTCGTCCTGATCGCCCGCCGGAATATTCTGGGGGCTGGTTCCCGTGAAGTCCGGGAAGAACTGGACCACCTGCTCGGTCACTGAAAGTGGCCCACTTCCTTGATTGGCATCTTCCAGTCCTGCCGATCCGCGCTCCAGCCTCGTCAACCGGTGCTTATCGCCCGATCCAAACCACTGTCTCCAGGGCGGAGCACCAGCGGGAATCCTATGTGGCGCGTGCCATATCTGTTGATCCTGGGCTACCAGCGGTTCATTTCGCCGCTGTTGCCCTCCACTTGCCGGTTTTATCCCTGCTGCTCGGCTTACGGAGCCGAGGCCTTCAAGGTCCACGGTTTCTTCCGGGGCGGCTGGTTGACACTCCGGCGCGTGGTTCGGTGTCACCCCTGGCATCCGGGGGGAGTCGACCCGGTTCCTTCCCGAGAACATCCCGAAAACACTGGACAATCGGGACATTCCGGACATTCTGACTGTCAATACGCCGGGGATGATTCATCCCCTGTCACGACATCCCTGACCATCGGAGATTCCGCCCATGGATAGGCGTACACTGCTGGCCTTTGTTCTCATCTTTCTGATTCTGGCCGGCTACCCGTACCTGATGAACAAGTTTTTCCCCCAACCCGAGAAGATTTCCGGACAATTTGCCGGCTCCGACCCCGATTCCACCCTCGTGGCCGGCGACGGAACCATCGTGTCCCAAACCCCAGCCGACACCCAAGACCTCTCCAGTTCCTCGATTTCCGATCCCGGTACAACAGAAACAGCCACCGATTCCGAGGCTGTACCGGA
>DAOWLV010000156.1 GCA_030643455.1 Candidatus Krumholzibacteriia bacterium
CCACCGTCCACAAGCTCTCGCCCCGCTCCGACGAGTATTTCCCCGCCCTGGTCCTCTATGCCCAGGATAAATTGCGCGATCTGGCCGGCGAGGACGCGGTGGCCTTTGTCAAGCTTGCCCTGAATTCCCAACGTGAGGGACTGGTTTCGTACCGGGATCTCAAGGGGCATATCACCGATCTGCTGGGGGATAAAGGGTGGAAGGACTGGTGGAAGGAAGCCAAGCCCGCCCTCAAGCGTGATCCGATGATCGGGATGTCCAGCGGTACCCAGCCCAGCTTCCGGCTCATGAGGCAGGCCGACAAATACGAAGACCGGCTGCGCCGCAGGTTCGACCATGCCAAGGATCCCCAGGCGAAGCTGCTGCAGGTGATGGGATACCTGGACGAGATTTCGCGCGAGGAGAAAAACGGCTCCTGCACGGGGTGTGTGGACGAGGAACTTCTGGTCCATTTCGGCAATGGGGCGGCCAAGGTGGCGGTTGGGGTCCTGAAAGAGAGCCCCGCCATGGCTCTGGCTGGGCTCGCCCTGCATGCGGAAATCGCCGCCCGCGGCGTGGCTGTGGCGCGGCCCAATCCCAAGGCCGCGGGTCAGGTCCTGGGACGCATTCCGGACAAGGGCGCCCTGAACGGAGATCTGCCCGAGGCCTTGTTGCAGCGGGTCCTGAATTACGTGCGCCGGACCATGCCCGGCACCTGGGGAGAAACCTGGAGCGCCGTGTTGATCCGGGCCGGCAAGAGGATGTGCGATTCCATCACCCGGACCCTGATCGAGAACGGCCAGACCGCCGCCCTGTCCGCGGCCTTGGAGCAGGCCATGGAGCGGCCTACTTCCAGTCCGGATCTTCTTTGCTGGCTTTGGCGGACCCGGTTCACCACCGGCGCCGGGGCCAGGTTCCTCGGGGAACAGGATTCCATGTCGGTGAATGCAATCGCGGACGCCATGTTCGTGTTACTTGACTCCGCGGGAAAACTCTACGGAATGTCACTTGAGGAAAAGCACCTCAAGGTGCTGGAATCCGCCCGGTCGGCTCTGGCCACCCAGAGCAACCGGCCCATGCTGGGACTGATCGACGCCGCGGACCGCCCCGAGGGCATCCGGCTCAAGGGCCTGATCGGATCCAATGCCGGCCTGAGTCCGGCCATGCGGACCCAGTTGCTTGGCTACCTCCGTTCGAAATACGCGGACATCTTCATCGAGATCACCCGCGAGTGGGAAGAGGGCAGCACCATCTACACCACCGAAGAGGGCCTGCGCCGAGCCCAGGACGCCCTGAACCATATCATCGAGATCGAGATCCCCGAAGTGGCGCAGCAGATCGGCGAGGCGGCAGCCCACGGCGACCTGAGTGAAAATGCCGAATACACCGCCGCCCTGGAAAAGCGCGACCAGCTGGCCAGCCGGGCCACGGGCATGAAGAACGAGCTGACGGTGGCCAAGGTGATCAACCACGAGATGGCGGGCAGCGACTTCGTGAACATCGGTACCCGGGTGGGGACGAGGTCGGTGGAAACGGGCGAAGAAGAGGTGTTCACCTTTTTCGGGCCCTGGGACACCGACGTGGAGAAGCGGATCCTCAACTACCAGGCGCCCCTGGCCATGGCCTTCATGGGCTCAAGCGTTGGCGACCGGGTGGTCTTCGGCGAGGACGGCGAGCAACGGACCTGGGAAATCCTGTCCATCGAATCCGCCATCTGACTGCAGCCGGTTCGATCCCTGCCGGATCATAGATCCTTCCCGATGCCTCTCGGGTGCGACGCGTAAACCGCGGCCTGGTCCTGCGGCATGATCAGCACGTCGTGGATGTTCACGTGCGGCGGGCGCGTCGCGCAGAACAGCACCGTCTCGGCAACGTCTTCGGCCTTCAGCGGCGGGAAGTTCTGATAAGTCTTGGCCGCGATTTCCGTATCGCCGTGGTATCTCACCGCACTGAATTCCGTTTCGACCATACCCGGATCCACCGACGAACACTTGACCTTCGTGCCCAGAAGATCAATGCGCATGCCCTGTGTGATCGCCCGCACGGCGTACTTGGTCGCGCAGTAGACATTGCCTCCGGGATAGACCTGCCGGCCGGCGATGCTGCCGATGTTGATCACATGCCCACGATCACGTTCGACCATGCCGGGCATCACCGCGCGGCTGACCCACAGCAACCCCTTGACGTTGGTGTCGATCATCTCTTCCCAGTCGGTGTGCAGCGCCTGGTGAACCTTGTCCAGTCCGCGGCTCAATCCCGCGTTGTTGACCAGGATGTCGATCTCGCTCCATTCGGTGGGAAGGTTTTCGATGACTGCGTCGACCTTCTCCCGGTCCCGGACATCCAGCTCGATCGTTTGACAGTCGGTGCCGTGGTCGGCTTCGAGTCTGGCGGCCAGGGCCTCGAGTTTTTCGAGGCGGCGGGCGGCCAGGATCAGTCGGCAGCCCTCGCGGGCGAAGGCTTCACAGCAGGCTTCTCCGATGCCGGCGCTGGCCCCGGTGATGAATACGATTTTGTCTTTCAGCATGTCGGCTCCCGGGTTGGAATGATCAGCTCTCAACATTACAAGTGGCTGGCACATTACAAGTGGCTGACGTTTTTTTCAATGGCCGGCCGGATAGGGATGCGGTAATTCGCCAATCGAATGGGTTGTTCATACCATGAAAGGATTGCGATTGGCGCTCAGATCGTAACGAACATGATGATCCGGCCAGGAACAACAGGAGGAAACCCCGTGGCGATAAAAATCACCCTGATGACCGACGGCCCCATCACATTGAGCGCCGAAGGTGAGGATTTTCCCGTATTGAAGACCGAAGGTGGCCAGGACATCAAACTCGAGAAAGACGTTTACCTCTGCCGCTGCGGCGCCTCGCAGACCTAACCGATCTGTGACTGGGCTCACGCGGGTAGCGGATACAGCGACAAGAACGTCTGTGAAAACGACAAGCTGCAGAACTACGAAGCGCCCGGGATCACCGTCCATTTCAACCGATCCATCTGTTCGGGAGCCGCCAAGTGCGTTCACAACTTGCCGGCGGTCTTCAAGAACGCGAGCGAGGACTGGATCCATCCCGCAGAAGCCTCGGTGGAAGAGGTTATCGAAACGGTCAGGATGTGTCCTTCCGGCGCCCTGACCTACACCGTCGAGGGCAAGACCGAAGTGAATCAGACAAACGAGATCTCGATCAGGATCGTCAAGAACGGCCCCTACGAAATCCAGGGCCCGGTCGAATTCGAATCTCCCAAGTGGAGCATCAACGCCTCGAAAACGAACTTCGCGCTGTGCCGCTGCGGGAAGTCCGGGAATATCCCCTTCTGCGACTATGCCCATGGGGAACAGAAGTGGGACGATGAAAAGTAGGGTGGGCGGACATTTTATTTGAATTGTAAAAGGTCAAAAAATATGTCATAATGTATGGGTCAATGGATTGGAGGTTGACCCCATGAAACTGTTCATCGGGACCTTAACAACTCTAACATATTTAACGATATCCACTTGGGCGGTGGCCGGGGATCCCCAGGTCAAACTCACTCAGGTGGCCGGAAACCATGAGATAAACACCAAACTGGCCCAGAGCAACCAGGTAATCCTGGCCCACATACCGGAACCGACATCCATGTTGACCGAGATCCGGGCCGTCATGGACAGCACACGGCAGGCGCGACAGGCCCTGACAGAAGAACTTGGCCCGGATCAGGGCCCCGAATGGACCCGCCGGCTGGGTGAATTGAAGAAAACCTCACGGATGCGAATCCTGCACATCCAGCTCAAGTATGCCAGGGTAGAGGGCAGGACCGGGCTGGAACGGCGCATCATTACCAGCATCGAGGATCTTCAGCGGCCAGCGGCCCCGGGTGGACCCCGCATGAACGGGGGGATTTCCCTCACGCCAGTGGCCCAGGAAGCCGAAATCCCCGCCGGTGGGTCACATCGCTGAATGGGCTCCTCAGCCCTTGAAGTTTCCCGCAATGGGAAGCTTGCGTACGCGCTTTCCGGTGGCATCAAACAGCGCGTTGAGCACAGCCGGGCCCAGGGGGGGATAACCCGGCTCCCCGATTCCCCCGATATCATCTTCACTGTCGATCGTGATCACCGTGACATCCGGCATTTCCTTCAGCCGCAGGGGCGGATAGTCGTCGAAATTCGATTGCTGGACACTGCCGTTCCTGATCGTGATTTCCTCGCGCATCAAAGCCGACAGGGCAAACCCGACGACACCCTGTATCTGGGAGTTCAGACCATCGGGGTGAACCACCGGACCGCAATCCACGACGCAGAGTATTTCATGGACCCGGGGCCAGCCGTCATCCCCGACCGACACCTCGGCCATCATGGTTACGTGACTGCCGAAGCTGGAATGACTGGCCGTTCCCTGCCCGCGGCCGGAGTTCAGTTTGCGGGGCCAGCCCCATTCCTTTTGTGCACGTTCCAGGGTGCCGCGCAGGCGGGAATCCTTTGGCAGCAGTTCCAGGCGAAGCTGGACGGGGTCGTGTCCGCCGGAGCGGGCCATTTCGTCGAAAAAACACTCGTTGGCAAGCCCGTTCTGCGTGTTGTAGACCGAACGCAGCCAGCAGGTCGGCACCGGGGTGTTGACCATGCTGTAGGTCACTTCGATGTTGGGAATTTCGTAGGGCAGGTTGGACGCTCCGTTGACGGCGCCTTCGTCCCGGCCGTCGGAAAAGCGTTCCGGATTCAGCTGTCCACTGATCGACGGCGCCGCCAGATGGTGGGTCCAGGCGATGGGACGGTTCTGGTCGTCGAGTGCGGCTTTCAGGGTGTGACGGCTGGTGGGCCTGTATAACCCGTGCCGCGTATCGTCCTGCCGGGTCATGAACATCTGAACGGGCCGGCCCACGGCCTTGGCGATGGCCACCGTCTCGGCCACATAGTCCACCATCAGGCGCCGGCCGAAGCCGCCACCGGCGTAGGTGGGCTGGATGGTCACGTTTTCCCTGGGCACATCAGCGTATTGCGCGGCCACGGACTCGCCCCAGGTCACCGACTGGATGGGGACCCAAACCTCGCAGCGGTCGCCGGTGATTCGCGCCGTGCAGTTCATCGGCTCCATCGGGGAATGGGAAATGTAGGGCAACTCGTAAACGGCCTCGACCACCTTGGCGGCGGTGGTCAGGGCGCCGGCCGAGTCGCCGTCTCCGCGCATCACGGGGGCCTTGGCCGGATCGGCCGCGGCCAGACGTTCACTGATGTTCGCCGAGTTCAGACCGGTGTTGGGACCGTCATCCCACTCGATCTTCAATGCTTCGCGCCCCTTGAGCGCAGCCCAGGAATGATCGGCCAGCACCGCGATCCCGGTTTCGATTTCCACTGTCCGGGTCACGCCGGGAACCGCGAGGGCGGCCGTGTCGTCGAAGCTCTTGACCGATCCTTCGAGCACCGGTGACCGGGCCACGACGGCAAACAGCATGCCTTCCAACCTCTGGTCCAATCCGAAATCCGCCTTGCCGACGACCTTATCCGGGGTGTCCTTGCGAGGCATGTCATGGCCGATGATTGTGCGTTTGCTTTTTGGCTTGAGCGGGATGTCGACCGGTACTTCTTGCCCGGCGGCCGCGGCGGAAATTGCGCCGTAGGTCATGCTCCGACCGCTTTTCTCATGGGTGATCACGCCCAGCCTGGCCTGACACTCATCCACGGGCACCTGCCAGCGTTTGGCCGCGGCGGCAACGAGCATCACGCGGGCCGTGGCGCCGGCTGTGCGGACCGGATCCCAGCTGGTGCGGACACTGCGGCTGCCGCCCGTGCCCATGTTCCCGAAGCGGGGATCGTTCCTGGCCTTGCGGACCTGGACCTTCCCGAAATCAACTTCCAGCTCATCGGCCAACAGCATGGGAACCGCTGTCAGCGCGCCCTGTCCCAGTTCCGACCAGGGCACCTGGATGATCACTTCGCCGCCCCTGTTGATTTCAAGCCAGGCGTTGGGATTGAAGACGATGTCACCACCGGCCACTGCGGCATTGGCGGATTGGCCCATCCGGAATCCCAGCACCAGGGCGCCGGTTGCGGCAGCGCTCGCTTTTAGAAAATCACGGCGGCTGAGGTTGGTGATGCGGCTCATGACTTCCCTCCTTTGACTGTTTTGGCAACAGCTTTCTTGATCCTGAGGTATGTCCCGCAACGGCAGAGCACGTCGGACATCTCGGCGACGATCTCCTCTTCGCTGGGATGGGGATTACGGTTGAGCAGGCCCGCGGCCGTCATCAGCTGACCGGGTTGGCAATACCCGCACTGGGGCACTTCATCTTCTATCCAGGCCTTTTGCAGGGGATGGAGTTCGGTAACGCCCAGGCCTTCGATGGTCGTGATCTCACTGCCGACCGCATCTGAGACCGGCATGGTGCACGAGCGTTCGGCGGCCCCGTCGACCAGGACGGTGCACGCCCCGCATTCGGATATCCCGCAGGAATATTTGGTACCGGTCAGGTCAAGATGGTCACGCAGGACCCAGACCAGAGGGGTGTCGGGATCAATATCCAGGGAGTGGGATTTTCCATTCACGCGGAGGGTCAGCTGAGCCATGGGAGTTCCCTTTCACTGGGTACACTGGGGTGAACTCAGCTGACAATACACAATCAGGTGGCGGGGTGGAATGAAAAACGGCGTGGGTTTACCGGGGAGGTGGATCCGGACTGGGGTTAGCGTAAAAAGTCCCCCCGGGGGGTCCCCGATTGTGCCGTTTTATGAGGTTTTATCTTTGCGGCAGTTCCCGCGGCGGCACCACCGGTGGCGCAACCACCGGCGGCGATGAAGGCAGCAACACCTCTCTCACCTCTCAAGCCTTGAAAAGCATCTCCGCCGCCTCGTAGATCGTCTCTGAAAGCGTGGGGTGGGGATGGATCGTCCCCCGCAGATCCGATACCACCGCGGCCATCTCGATGGCCAGCACTCCCTCGGCGATCAGTTCGCCGGCCCCGGGACCGGCCACCGCCACACCGAGCACACGTTCGGTTTCCGGATCGATGATCAGCTTGGTGATGCCGTCATCGCGGCCCAGGGTCAGGGTGCGTCCGACGCCTCGCCAGGGCAGCTTGGCGGTCTTGACCTTGATCTTGGCCGCACGCGCTTCGGTTTCGGTGATGCCGCACCAGGCGATTTCGGGATCGGTGAACACGACCGCGGGAATGGCCCGGGGATCGTACACGGCCTTGCGACCGGCGGCGGCTTCGGCGGCCACGTTCGCTTCGCTGTAGGC
>DAOWLV010000107.1 GCA_030643455.1 Candidatus Krumholzibacteriia bacterium
ACATCGCCATGAACGGCGAGGGTGAGGTCACCGATAGCTGGATCGGTTACGAAGGCCCCGAAAAGTGGGTCGCCTTCGTCGAGGCCGCCAAGAAGGATCCGCGGACCATCTCCGAAAAGAAAGCCGCCTTCGAGAGCGAACCGACGCTTGAACTGGCCACCGCTTTGGCCAGCAACGCCTCCACCAGCGCGGAGTACAAGGCCGCCGTGGACTATTACGGCACGGCCAGGGAACTGGACCCCGACAACGCCGCTGAATACCGGGACCAGATCCTGATGAGCATGATCTACGGCATGGATGACGGCTCGTTCACCATCGATGAGGTGATTGCCAAGGCCAAGCCGGTCATGGACTCCGACCAGACTCCGGTCGTGGACAAGCTGGAGCTGGCCATGATGATGAAGTATTTCGCCGGCAAGAACGGTCAGATGGAAAAGGCCGTTCCCTTCATCGAAGCGGCCTGGGCCGCCAGTGAGGGCACCACCGACGAAGAAGCCCTCAAGTACCGGAACTACATGGCTGTCGATCACGCCCTGCTGGTGGAGAAGGACACCGCCAAGGCCCTGGGCCTGTACCGCGCCAGGATGCCGGAAGGCTGGGAAGAGAACGCCGAGGAACTGAACAAGTTCGCCTGGTGGTGCTTCGAAAACGACGTCAACCTCGAAGAAGCCCAGGAGCTGATCCACAAGGGTGTCGAGTTGTCCGAGTCAGATGGTCAAAGAGCCAATATCCTGGACACCGCGGCGGAGATCTGCAATGCGCTGGACAACTGCGACGAGGCGCTGGAGCACATCAAGGCCGCCATCGAGTTGGACCCTGACAGGGAATATCTCCAGGAACAGCTGGTCCGCTTCGAGAAAGCGGCGGAGGAAAAGAAGAAGGGTTGATCCCGATCGACCTTTGGTGAAACGGGCCCGGGTGACCGGGCCCGTTTTTTTCGTCAATTCATATTTCCAGTCGAATTCCTGCCTGTTTCGGAGCAGAATAGCGGTTCAATAATGTATGCGGCTCCGGCAGTGGCAGCCGGTATTGAATCAACGGGGTGAAAAATGCCTTCGACATACGATCTCAAGCAGAAGTTCAGCAACATACTGCGCCCCTTTACCGGATGGCTGGTGAAGCGGGGTGTCACGGCCAACGGTGTGACCTGGGCAGCGGTCTGGTTGAGCGTCATGTACGGGGCGTTCATCTATTTCATGCCGACGGTCAAGCTGCTCTTCCTGCTGTTCCCGGTGGTATTGCTTTTTCGTATGGCCCTCAACAACATCGATGGGGTCATCGCGCGCGAACACAATCAGAAGACCGCCCTGGGCGGCTACCTCAACGAGATCGGCGACGTGGTCAGCGACATCGTTCTGTACCTGCCCTTTGCCCTGGTAGTCGGCTTCATCCCGGAGATCGTGCTGGCCTTTGTGTTATGTGGCGTCGTCGCCGAATTCGCGGGCGTTCTCGCCCTCGCCCAGGGCAAGGAGCGGTGCTACCTGGGGCCTGTCACCAAGAGCGACCGGGCCCTGGTCATGGCACTGCTCAGCCTCGCAGTCTTCATCGGCCTGGACAAAACCATGATCATCAACGGCGTTCTCCTGCTTTTTGCCGCAGGTTCCCTGTTCACGATGATAAAGCGGGTCCGTTACGGCACCAACGATCTCCCCCCCCAGCCCGGGTCCGAGCCCAATGTTTGAGCTGGGCCTGCGGGCAGGTATCGTCATGGCCGGCGTGTGGGGTTTCCTCGTCGCGGCAACCTGGATCGTCAACCGGAAAAAAACAGCGGATCCCGAACGCGACTTCACGGAACTTTCCCAGCGTATGACAAGCTGGTGGGTGATCATCGGATTGTTGAGTGTCGGATTGATACTAGGAAAGATGGCGACCATCGTTCTATTCGCCTTCGTGAGCTACCTCGCGCTCAAGGAATACCTCACGATCATCCCGACGCAGATGCAGGATCGGATCGTCCTGTTCTGGGCCTACATTCTCATCCCGCTTCAGTACGTCTTCGTGTATCACGGGGACTTTGAAATGTTCCTGGTGCTCATTCCGGTGTATGGCCTGGCGGTGATTGCCATGTCCATGATCATCACCGGTGTCACCGATGGGTACATTTCCCGCATCGGCACCATTTACTGGGGACTGATGATGACGGTGTTCTCGATTTCACACCTGGCCTACCTTTATGTCCTACCCGAACCCGGCGGACCGGTTACCGGGGCCGGGTTGGTGCTATACGCTGTTCTGCTGACCCAATTCAACGACGTCAGCCAGTACATCTGGGGCAAGAGCTTCGGCCGTCGCAAGATCATCCCGAGCGTCAGTCCGGGCAAGACCTGGGCTGGGTTTCTGGGAGGGATGGGAACAACCGTGGTGCTCGCCGGCCTGCTCGGGCCGTGGCTTACCCCGCTGTCGATGCCCTTGGCGGCCCTCTCCGGATTGCTCGTCTCGGTGGCCGGCTTTTTTGGCGACCTGAACATGTCCTGCGTCAAGCGCGACCTTTGCATCAAGGACACCGGGGCCATGCTCCCCGGCCACGGGGGAATCCTGGACCGGGTGGACAGCCTGACCCTGGCCGCCCCGTTGCTGTGTCACTTCATCCGCTTTTTCGGCTATCTGGGAGATCGGTAATGCATGGCTTCCTGCGCAAGGTGCTTTATTATGCCATGCTCAAGCCGGTGATATTCCTGGGCTTCGGAGTATGGGTGCGCGGGCGGGAGAACTTCCCTGCCGATGGGCCCGCCATTTTCTGCGTCAATCACAACTCCCACCTCGACCTCATGGTTTTGCTTGCCATCTGTGGTCCGGTCCACCGGAAGGTCAGGCCGGTGGCGGCTGCAGACTACTTTTATGCCAATCCCTTCCTGCGCTTCATCAGCAACCATTACCTGCGCATCATCCCCATAGACCGTACCCGGAATCCACTTCAGGCCTTTCTGGATGGTTGTTCACGAGAGCTGGATGCAGGCAACGTCGTGCTCATCTTCCCCGAGGGCACACGGGGGGAACCCGAACAGATACAGGAACTCAAGGGGGGTACTGCGTGTCTGGCCCAGGGTTATCCTGACATTCCCGTCGTTCCCGTATTCCTTTACGGAACAGGCAGGACCCTTCCCCGCGGCGCCTGGCTGCCGGTGCCCTTTCGCATCGACGCCTTTGTCGGCAAGCCCATTGAATGGAAGGGCAACCGGGAAGGTTTCATGGCCGAGATCATGGAATTCTTCGAGAAATCAGGCCAACAGGTCACCAGACCTATCGCCACCCTGAAATAGACGCCGAAATCCGCCAGTACCCGTGATGCCCCTCGGTATCCTCGGGGTCCTTTGGCCTGATATCCTCCACCTTCCAGGTCAAGGAATGCCGCCCCGGCGTCAGCCAATCGCTCAGATCGATGAACATGGGATCGGCCACGTCGCCGGGACACCAGCCGCTGCGGGAATAGTCGCTGCTCCAGGAGCCGTCGGCCCACTTGGCGCAGTAGGGATTCACGGTCCGGAAATCCTCGCAGTCGTCGCGCCAGGGACGCCAGCGATACACCTCCACGCCGTCAACCAGAAGCACGTTGTCCTTGGTGATGAACTCGTCGGCGTCGCTGCCATCGGTGCAGTGACCGGTCGTGATCGCGGCGACTTCCACCCAGCGGGTATGTTCAGGGATGATGACCTCGGCCGTGGTCTCGGGTTTCTCGGCGGTCAGGCCACCTTCGGGAAACAGGGCCCCCGCGGCCCAGGCAGGGGCGTTGCTCCCACCCACCGCGTCGGGCGTGAAGACCAGATCCGCGTCGACCTTCCAGGCCGGCGACACCCAGGTGTCGATGAAGACCTCGAATTCGCAGTGCCCGGTCAGCAGTGGGGCCAGATGGGTGATGTCCACTTCGTGACTGATCTCCCCGCCGTAGGCCGTCATGAACCTCACCATCTCCACCGGGGCCATGCCCGGCTTGACCAATCGGATCCAACCGGCGCGATCCCAGCGGTCGACCATGTTGCGGATGTCCTTGCGGATGGGCCGGACCGCCAACCGCAGCGTCACGTGTCCCAGGCCCGGGGTGTCGGGCATCTCCAGGTAGGTGGCCATGATCCGGCCCTTGTCCCGGGCTGAGGCGAACGGGGAATCGAAAAGGGTGCTGTCGTCGGGGGTGAAGTGGACCGTCGCGCTGCGGAAAAGGGTGATCACCTCCGGATCGGAAGGCAGGACGCGGTCCCCGCAGCCGGTCAGGATCAGCAGAAGTGCGGCCAGGATCAGCAGGACGGCGGACAGGGCCCGCGGACGCGCCAGGATCTTCATGATTTCCCCCGTGGTTCGAATCCTGCTACTTGATATAACCCAGCGAACGTAACTGCTTGCGGATCTCCTCGTCCACCCCTTCATCGCGCTCACCCTCGGGGCCGACGGCCGGCCGCAGCCCCAGATAACTGTCCACCCGTTGTCGTTCCATCTTCTCGATCCTTTTCAGACCGGGCCCCGTTGCCCCGTCGGTCAGAATCCGGCCCGGCATGTCCCTGGCCGGCGGCATCCCCATCAGGGCCAGGAAAGTGGGGCAGATGTCCAGCAACTCCAGATGGCCAAATTCGTGGCCGACTTCATACATGGGGCTGCGCACCAGGAAAATCCCCCACTCGCTGTGCTCAGCCGTGCCCTTGTCCCCCGAGGCGCGTGGGCCGTAGAAACCGTGATCCGAAAGCACGACGGCCTGGCGGTCCGGCGGGAACCAGCTCAACACCTCGCCTGTGACCTCGTCCGACCAGTCGTAGTACCTCTTCACCACATCCTTGAAAACCGCGACTTCCTCCGGATCGATCCTGAGGTTCCCGCGGTCGGGCATCAGGTACTTGTAGAAGTGATGGCTGATCATGTCGGGGCCGCGCAGATAGAAGAAGAAGAGGTCGAAATCCCCCGTCTCGGCAAGCATGCGCATCACCGCGAAATAACCCATGTCCGCGGCCAGAATGTCGCGCAGCTTCTGGATGCTGCGTGGATATTTCGCCTCGATCGGTGCCAGGTCGTCCGCGTTGAGGTATGGCAACAGCACCTCGGTGGTCAGGCTGTCCGGATCGACCCGCAGGGCCACCACCCGGTCCGTCAGTGAATCCGGGTAGACCAGGTTGGCCAGAGGCTTGTCCCGCCTGCGTCCGTAGGGCAGGTAATCGCTGACCATCACCCCGTCGATCGGCCGCGCGGGATAGGTGGTCCACATGCCGGCCACCGCGGTGGACAGGCCGGCCGCTCCGATCATGTCCCACAGGGCCGGGGCGTACCAGGCGCTCCCGCTGACGGGCTTCTGGCCGGAACCCTTGACGAAATTGTTGATCCCATGCACTTCGGGTTTGACCCCCGTGACAATACTGGCCCACAACACGGGCGACTTCTCCAGGGGAAAGAAGGTCTTCATGCGGCCGTGATTGGATTGGGCCATGAAGGCCTTCAGGTTGGGCAAGCGGCCCTCGTCCAGCATGGGTTTCAGCAGCCGCCAGTCGGCCGAGTCGATGCCGATGACCAGCAGCTTGCGAGCTTCCGGGTCGACGGGTTGTTCCTGCCCGCCGCAGCCGGTCAGAAGTATCATCATCGCCATGTTCAGCAGGAAAACCCTGATGATCCAGTCCTGTCTGATGTTTCCCATCTCAAACCTCCGTCAGATCGAGACTCTCAGAAAATCCTTCAAGATCAGCCCGGCCAGCAGGGAAAAAACCATGAAAGCCAGCAGCCAGTGCATTTCCACGCCCAGGTATTTCGTGTGTCGTCCGGGCAGGCGCAGGGTCACCTCGTCGAGGGACCCGTCCCGGGGCAATGGCGGCGCGCCGGGATACATCACCCCGTGCAGCCAGTTCTTGTTGCTTCTCTCCCCCAGCCGGATCAAGCCATCCCCAACCACGAGGTCGCGGAAACCAAGTTCGATGGCACCGTCCAGAATATTTAACCGGTGTGTGCCACGGTCCTCGGCCCTCAAACGCCAGGCCGCGGCCCGGGAGATCTCGTCCCGCACCGGACCCGCTTCGATCGTGACACCGGGCGGCACTTCCAGGGTGATCCGGTCCAGGGCGATAGTCGCGTTCTCGGCCAGGGTCACCGACAGGACGGTGGTCTCCCCGGGATGGAAGGGGCGCAGGGCGAACCGGCTGTCGAGTTGGGCGAGGGTAAAAACCATCGGCACGGTCAGGACGAACAGGGCGGGCAGGGTCAGGCTCAAGTACCGCAGATTGGCCCGGGCCAGATCGCCCTGGATCCGCCCGACCACCCCCAGGTGGTCCTGGTACATGCCCATCTCGTAAATGTGACCGAACAGCCGGTCCCTGACGACTGTCAAACGGGCCTGGGGCGTAACGGCCTTGAACAGCAACAGCGCCCAGACCGCCGTGATCGCCGACACGACCAGCATCACCAGAAAAGGCGAGCCCCCCAGCAGGCCGACCAGCAGGTCGAACAACTTGCCGATGGTATCGGTGAGCCAGGTCATGCCCGTTCATTCCTCATGAGATGTAACCCAGTCCCTGCATCCGTTTGCGAATCTCTTCCTCGTTGCTGCCGTCCTTTTCGAACCTGGCGATCTCCCTTTCGAGCACATGCTGAACGAACTCCTCGGGTGAGGAATAACCGGCGATACCGCTGTATTTCTTCACCTTCGCCAGGAGGTCCTTTTCGATCTTGATCTTGTCTCCGCCACCAAACATGGGGCGCCTCCTTATGGGTCGATACGAGTCTATCGTTGATCAGCGCTGAACAGGTCGCCGCCCACCATTTCCGGCGGCGGTTCGATACCGAACAGGCGCAGGATGGTCGGAGCCATGTCCAACAGGGAGGGGTTTTCCCGCCGCACGGGCCGGTTGGCCATCAGGATCCCCGGCACCTCCGATGCGGCGATGCAGTGGTCGCCGCTCCACTTGAGCATGTTGTCCTCGAACTGCGCCTCGGGAATCTTCCCCAGGGCCGATTCGTTGCTGCCGCGCCAGCCCGCGTAATAACCCATCACGATGTCGGGCCCGATGCTGATCATGTTCCCATGATAGACCTGGTCCGACCGGTCGGCCGTCTTGATGGCCCGCCGTTCGTCCAGTGGATCGATCACCTGCTCCAGCCTGCTCTTCAGCTCGGCCAGCAGTTGCTCCTGTTCGGCGCCGGGCTCAACTATGCCGTGAACTTCGCGGCCCGCCAGGTTTATGTACATGCCGTTGATGCCGATGGCATAGGCCCTCGTGTGCAGCCAATCCACGCCAAACAGCATATCCACATCCCGCGGATGGACGCCGTCCTTCAGAACCAGATAACCATTGTCGTACAACCAGGTATTCACATGGAAGGCGCGGTTCCACGGCGCGAAACCGTGATCGCTCATGACCATGATCACCACGTCATCACCCACCGTCTCTACAGCCACGCCCAGGGCCGCGTCCAGTTCCGCGTAGACATCCCGGATCCTGTGTTCGTGGCGATGGTCACTGGTGGCATAAGTCGGCGAGTCGTGGTCCATGTTGCGCCACATCATGTGGCACACCTGATCGGGCGAGTTGAAGTAGAAGAAGAGAAAACCCTCGTCCAGGGCAGCGAAGCGATCGAGTTCGGCCTCCAGCTGGTCGAGTCTTTCCTGGAGAACGAAATCGCTCTGCTGGACGTATCCCTCATCCCCGAAGAACGCGTTTTCCAGGGCGCTGGTATCATCGGGCAACCCCTGGGTGTAGAACAGGCCGGTGGCCTCGGCGATTTCCCTGCTGTATTCCGGGGGCGTGCTGATGGGCATTTCCGGGTTGACCGGATCGATCTGCACCGGCGTGACGTAGAGCCGCAGATGGGGACTGGTTTCCATCAGATAGAGCCGGCAGATGCCGTGGACACTCTTGAGCAGGGGAAACATCTTGAACGTGACGGGAACCCAGTCGCTCCATTCACCCTCATTGAGAACGATCTCGCTATCGCCGGTCTTGATCCAGGCCGAACCGTTGCCCGCATCGACTGTTATTTCCAGCGGCGCGGTGGCTATAGGGTCACCTTCACGCCAGGTATTGTTCGGTCCGTGGAGATCGGCGGTGCAGTGTCCGCTGGTCAGGTAGACCGAAACCACCCGCCCACCGCCGAGATCCCTTTCCACCGGCGGGTCGTCGGTGATCAGGGTCGAGATACCGTAATTTCCGGTGATGTCCGGCGTACCCATTCCCGACAGACTGCGCGCCTCGCACTCGACTGGCGGGAAATTCGCGGGCACCTTGAAGATGGTCGCGTCCACGCCGGCGTCGGCCAGCAGCTCCCAGAACGCGACGCCCTTGCGCAGG
This sequence comes from Candidatus Krumholzibacteriia bacterium, assembly GCA_030643455.1. Classification (GTDB taxonomy): domain Bacteria; phylum Krumholzibacteriota; class Krumholzibacteriia; order LZORAL124-64-63; family LZORAL124-64-63; genus JAGLCY01. The sequence goes on from DAOWLV010000107.1 coordinate 8,250, forward strand.
TTCCGGACCTCGCTGCCGCCGCGGGGAAATTTCCAGGAACCGATCTTCCAGAAACGCATGGGCCCCTTGGCCTCGCTGGCGCTGTAGAACGGCAGCAGGGTTTCAGGATCGCGGTGGATGAAGTCGAAGATGCCGTGTCCACCCGAATCCATGCCGGTGGTGAAGTTGGACCAGGCCACCGGCGACTGGGGTGGGGTCGAGGTGCCGAAAGGCATCAAATGGCCGCCGCCCGACAGGAATTTCTCGAAATTGGGCATCACACCCTGAGCGAGAAAAGTCTCGAGCAGTTTGGGGTCCATGCCGTCGAAGCCGAGAACCAGGACCTTGGGGCCGGTGTCGGCGGCTTCGGCGGCGGCGGCGATCGTGATGATCGTGGAAGACATCATGATCGCCAACAAGATGATGATCCCGGTTCTCATGACGCCACCTCCGTTTCATCTTCCCTGAAGATGCTCCGCCCGGTCATGTGCCCCGGTGCGGTCAGCCCCAGCAAATCCAGGACCGACGGAGCCATGTCCACC
>DAOWLV010000272.1 GCA_030643455.1 Candidatus Krumholzibacteriia bacterium
CAATGGTCAGCGTGTTCGCACCGGTGGCCAGGGTCTGGGTTCCGGAATCACTGCCAAGCTGCAGGCCCCGGACTTCGACATCCCCGGTCATGGTGACGACGTAATCTCCCGAGGCGCTGATGACCGCCATGTCGCCTGCCTGGGGCGCGGCGCCTTCACTCCATTTCGATCCGTCCTGCCAATTGCCGTCTTCGCCGGCGATCCACTCGAATATCGGAGCACCGATCACATCGACGACAACCGAAGCCGTATCGGCCTTACCACCGGACGAGACATAGATCTCGGCGTTCCCGATCCCGGTTGCAATCGCGAAACCACCGGGTCCGACCTGGACGATAGCGGGGTTGCTGCTCTGCCACTCGAACACCGTGTCCACGACGGCGCCCTGGGCGTCGAAGGCGGCGGCGTCGAACTCCTGCTCTTCACCGATATTCGTGAAGGTCGAGGACTCGGGGGAGATGACGACCGATACGATGCTCGGGTCATCCGGCCCAGGGGGAGTTACAAGGTCGTCGTCGTCGTCGCTGCACCCGATCAAGCCGGCAAGGGCGATCAGGGTAAGAAGAAGAATCCATTTGTGGGTCTGCAACATTTGTGTGCTCCAGTCAAATAGAGGGATGAGGTGTGCTGGGCGACGGACCAGCATTGGAGAATTTTAAGGATGAGGAAGGATAATACCGGGAGGAGGGGGGGGGCAACCCTAAAAACCCCCCCCCATCACTCTTGTTGGATTATATACAAAAAATAGAGTGTCCATTCTATTCGGACCATTTCACCGTCCCGAAAGGGAATCCAATGAAATCACACCGTACCCACGAAATGCAGCCCCTGTTGGAGCGGCGTTTGTTTGAGGCCCAATAGACACTCGCCCACCCACCCCTTTTTCTACGCCACGACCACAGCCGTTGTGATATCATGATGCCACCAACATGTTGCTCCACCTGCCGCGCAAATCCTGATCACCGGAACAGCGTGGAAGGGAGGGCACCGGGACGGCTGTGGCCATGAAAACTATTTTCACGTTTTTTGCTTGCCTCGTCTGCACGACGCTCCTGGTGACAGTCGGGTGGGCCGCCACCTTGGTCGACGTCTCATATTCCAACCGGATGATCCCCAACATCGATCCTCCCGAACCCGGATTTCCCGAGGGTGGCATCATCGTGACCTTCACCGCCGATAGACCGATGGAGCCGGCGGTCCCGGACACGACCCTGATCAGGATCACCGACCGGATTTTCCGCTACACCTTTGTCTGGAACGAGACAGAGGTGAAGATCGTCGACTTCATCGACGGTGCCGGCGACACGACACACGTCGAAGCCTGGCCGGAGCCGGTTTACCCCTTCGAACCCGCCGCCCACACCGTACCGGTCGTTCACGTCCGCACCGACTCGACTCACCTCTGGGACCCGACGACCGGCATCTACGTCTGGGGTGAGAACGAAAACTGCCTGCAGCACGGGTCGGAGTGGGAAAGACCGGCCTTCTGGGAATTCTACGCCGGGGGCGATGTACCTGTCATATCCGAACCTATCGGGCTGCGTATCCATGGTGGGTGGAGCCGCACTCTGGACCAGAAGGGGTTGCGGTTCTACTTCGACGGTTATGGGACCGGCAACGAGATCGACCACGATTTCTTTGGCAGCGAACCGACCTCCTTCCGGCGCCTGATTATCAGGACCGGTCGGTATCCCGAACTGGCCGTCAATTCCATCGTGGGAGAAGGGGTCTTCCAGGATCTCGGCCATCTCGGGAGCCGGTTCGCCTTCACGGTCGTATATCTCAACCGGGAATACTGGGGCGTCTACAACTTGCGGGAAAGGATCGATGAGGAGTTCATCGAACACACCCACGATCTGGGCGGCGATGGTTATATCCTGATGAAAGACGGTGAATCCGTCCATGGCGACGGCAGCGAGTTCTATGATTTCCTCGGCTTCTTCGGCGAACCGGCCGACTTGACTTCCCACGCCTGGTTCGCCTCAGTGGATAATCAGGTCGATCTGACCACATACAGCGACTGGCTCATCCTCAATATCTTCGGCGCCTCGGCGGACAACGGGTTCGACGACAACAGCGTGCAACTGAAAGTCGGGAGCGCCAAGTGGCAATTCCTGGCCTGGGACGAGGATGATCTTTTCACGCCGGAGAATGTTAATTCGGATCACTTCCGCTTCTACTCCGCCGCAGACCAGGCCGAGTGGAACCAGTTCCTGCCGCCGGTGGCCTGGTTCGGGATCTGGACCCCCGAGATCCAGCAGTGGGCCACCATGTTCAACAGCCTCATGCACAACAGCGAGTTCAAGGCGTTGTTCGCGGATCGGGTCAGGGAGTTGCTGGCCACGGAGCTGTCGGTCATGGCCCTTAATGACCGGATCGATGCGGTCGTCGCGGTCCAGGAACCCGAAATCGGGATGCACTTCGACCGCTGGAGCGGTGGCAGCGAAGTACAATACGCTTCCCACATCAACGTCGTTCGAGCGTGGATCGCCCAGCGTCATCCCATCGTTCTGTCCCAGCTGGAGGACTTCCTCGACCACTTCGGTGTACCGGTCGAGTTGAGCCGGTTTTCCGCGACCGATGCCGACGGTCACGTCGCCGTCACCTGGCGGACCGAACGCGAGTCGGGCAACCTGGGTTTCATCCTGTACCGGTCAATCGGTTCGCCCGACGCCATGGTGGAGATCGCATCTTACCTCACCCACCCTGAACTGGTCGGCCAGCTGAACACCGACATACCCACGGACTACCAGTTCACCGACACCACGGCGGCCAGCAACCAGGTCAACTTCTACCAGCTTCACCACGTAGGCAGCGATCAGGAAGTCACCGTTCACGACTGGATCGAGTCCGCCTGGCCACTCAGCTGGAACGGCCTGGTGCTCAATGAATTGATGGCCGACAACGATTCCACCATTGCCGATGGGATGGGCGAGTTCGACGACTGGTTCGAGCTGTACAACGGCAGCGGTGCGACGGTTTTCCTGGATGGCCTGTATGTCACCGACGACCCGGCGCTGCCGACCAAGCATCAACTGACGGGGGGCCTGACCATCCCGCCCGGTGGGCATTTCCTGTTGTGGGCGGACAACGACCTCGAGCAGGGCGATCGCCACTGCGGGTTCAAACTCGGTTCGGGTGGAGAAGCCCTGGCGCTTTTCGCGCCCGATGGAGCCACCCTCGTCGACTCGGTCGGTTTCGGACAGCAGCTGCCTGATGTTGTTTTCCAGCGTTACCCCGACGGGCAGACGCCATGGACCTATGGCTATCCCGCCACGCCCGAAGCGGTCAATGCCGCTCCGGAGCTTGTGCGGCTGCTGGTCATCAACGAGGTCATGCCCTCGAACGGGACGACCATCCAGGACGAAGCCGGAGATTTCGATCCCTGGCTGGAAATCTACAATCCTCTGCCGGTGGACGTGGCGGTGGGCAACCTGGCCCTGACCGACGAGCCGGCGAATCCCGTGAAGTGGATCTTTCCCGACACGAACATCGGCGGCCAGGGTTTCCTGCTCGTCTGGGCGGACGGAGAAACCGCCGAGGGGCCTCTGCATGCGAATTTTTCCCTGGCCACAGGCGGCGGCTGGTTAGGCCTGGCCGAAACCGGGAGCCAGGAGTCGATCCACGCGGTCATTTACCCGGCGATCGAGCTCGATGTGGCCTGGGCCCAGATTCCCGATGGGTCCGGCAACTGGCTGACCACCAGCATTGCGACTCCCGGTGCGGCGAATCTCGCATCGGTCGCGCCACCGCTCCTTTTCATCAATGAATTCCTGGCGAGCAACAACAGTGTCAACCAGGACGAGGTGGGTGATTTCGACGACTGGACCGAGATCTACAACCCCGGCCCGGATCCCGTGCAGATGGGTGGCCTCTTCTTGACGGACGACCTGGCCGATCCCGTCAAGTGGGTCTTTCCGGAGATCGAGCTGGCGCCGGGAGATTTCCTGCTGGTCTGGTGCGACAACGACGAGACCGATGGTCCGTTGCACGCCTCGTTCAAGCTCGGTGCGAGCGGTGAAGAGATCGGTCTCTTCGATCGGATCGAGAACGGGAACGGTCTGATCGACAGTTACACCTTCGGCGCCCAGACCACCGACATCAGCGAAGGACGACAGATCGACGGCGGTCTGCCCTGGATCTTCTTTGCCAGTCCGACGCCGGGTGCAAGCAACAACGATCCGAGTGCAGTGCCCGCGGCCGGTCCAACCAGCCTGGTGCTGCGGGCCAACTATCCCAACCCTTTCAACCCGAGCACAACGGTGACCTTCACCCTGCCTCACTCCGCCCAGGTCCGGCTGGCCGTCCACGATCTGCGGGGTCACCTGGTGGCTGTCCTGCTCGATGCCAGGAAAGCTGCCGGAACCCACAGCGCGGTATGGGATGGTTTCGACCGACACGGACGCGCCGCTGCTGCCGGGGTCTACCTGTTGCGGCTGAAGGTGGAAGGTGAGGTCCGGACCGGGCGCATGGTCCTGCTCAAATGAAGGTCACGAGAAAAACCAGAAAACCAGGGATGTGCTGAATACGATCTGGACCACGAATACCAGTCCGCCCAGTACCAAAGCCTCTTTCCCTTTCCGAAAAATACTGGAAAAAGTGATCCTCAAACCGATTCCCGCCATGGCCAGGATCAGGGTGTAGCGACTGATCCGGCTGATGATGTTGATGGCGCCCTCAGGAAGCAGCCCCAGGGTGGGAATCAGGGAAAAAAGAAAAAACCCGACGATGAAAAGGGGCATCCCGGCCTTCTTGTCTCCCTTGCCCCGACTGGTCTTTCGATTCGCGAATGAAGCGACCAGGATCAGGATCACGGGCGTCAGCATCAGGATGCGGCCCATCTTGACTAGAGTGGCCGTCTGGCCGGCAACCTCACCGACGGAAAACCCGGCAGCCACCACCTGGCCGACCGCCTGCAGGGTGTTTCCAATCAGGAGCCCGGAGTTGAATTCGGTGAAGTGCAACAGGCCCATGCCCAGATACGGCAGCAGGAAAATTCCGAGGGTCCCCAGGAAGTTGACGAC
>DAOWLV010000216.1 GCA_030643455.1 Candidatus Krumholzibacteriia bacterium
ACCGACGGCGTGTTTTCCATGGACGGCGACCTGGCCAAGCTGGACGAGATCGTGGCCCTGGCGGAGAAATACGACGCCATGGTATTCGTGGATGATTCCCACGCTTCGGGATTCATCGGCCGAACCGGCCGTGGCACCCACGAGCACTGCGGTGTGCTGGGCCAGATCGACATCATCACCACCACGCTCGGCAAGGCCCTGGGCGGCGCTTCGGGTGGTTGCGTGAGTGGACGCAAGGAACTGGTCGAGTTGTGCCGGCAGCGAGCGCGGCCCTACCTGTTTTCCAACACGGTGGCTCCGGTCATCGTGTCCGGCGCCATCAAGGTTTTGGACCTGGTCTCGGCGACCACCGAGCGGCGGGACAAGCTGGAGTGGAATACGAAGTTCTGGCGCGATGGCCTGGTGAAAATGGGCCTGGATATCAAGGCCGGCGAAAGTCCCATCGTGCCGGTGATGCTCTACAACGCCAAGCTGGCCCAGGACATGGCGCGCGATCTGTACGAAGAGGGCATCTACGTGGTCGGATTCTTTTTCCCGGTGGTTGCCAAGGGTCAGGCGCGGATCCGCACGCAGCTTTCGGCGGCGCATGACCAGCATCATCTGGAAAAGGGGCTGGAAGCCTTCGCCAAAATTGGGGACAAGTACGGCATCCTGGGCAAGTCCAAGAAAGAGATTAAGGAGATGTTCGGGCTCTGAGCTGGAAAGGGAAGATCATGAGTGAGAAATGCAACATCCAGATCGAATTGCCTGACGATCTGGAGGCCTCCGAGGATAACCTGGAAGTTCTGCGCACGGTCTTCCAGACCATCATCACCCTGAACCGGGAGTGCGGCAGCAAATCCAACCAGGAGTTGCAGGCCATGCTCACCGACGACTGGCAGGTGCATTGTGGGCTGACCTGGTCGGCGTCGGCGCAGCGCGGCAAGGAATTCGAGACGGCCACCGGCAAGACCAAAGAGGAGGCCCTGGCCCATCTGCGGCAGATGACCTGCCTGCATGAAATGGATGGTTGTCCCTGAGGGGTGGGGCTGGTAAAACAGGTCAGGAGAGATAATTCTCCACACTGCCGGGGTATAGATGCTTGAACTCTTGACCGTTTTGACGCCGATCGCACTGATTGACAGTACCTCCATCACCCCACTGGGATTGGTGCCGCTGGCCACCATCCTGGCCGGTCGGCGACCATTCGGAGCGGCTTTCGCCTTCCTGGCGGGACTTTACGTTTCCTACCTCATCATGTGCCTTCTGTTCCTGTTCGGGCTGAGCGCCGCTCTTCTGCGTCTGAACACCTGGCTCAGTTATCGCTGGGACAATCCCGAGCCGGCCGACTTCGCCGTACAGGTCCTGGTGGGTCTGGTCATGTTGGTTTTTGGTATTCGCATTGCTGAAAAACGGAAGAGCAAGATCGGTGGGCGGGAGTATCAGTCCGGTATTTCCCCTGCTTCGGCCTTCGGTTTCGGTTTCCTGTTGAATGTGGTGGGATTCCCCGGCGCCTTGCCCTATTTCGCCGCCGCTGACAGGATCGCGCAGGCCGATCCGCCGACATCCGACGCCGTGTTCGCGGTGGTCTATTATGTGACGATCTTCGTGCTTCCCCTGACTGCCCTCGTTCTGCTGCGCGCCCTGCTGGGGCAGCGGATGGATGCGGTCATGCAGTCCATCCAGAATTTTTTCGACACCTGGGGCAAGCGTCTGATTATGGCCCTGCTTGTTTTGCTGGGGTTGGTTCTGGTCGTTGACGGAGTCGCCTATTTTCTGGGCGGTCCTTTGATTCCTATCGGGTTTCCAGGATAGGAGTACTCATGTGGAAACGGAATGGTTCTGGGTTGGTTCTGATGACTGTGTTGGTCATGGCAGGTTCCCTGGCCGTGGGCCCTACGGCAGCCGCGGATGACGAGTGGATCCAGGACGCGGGTGACATCCTGCAGATCGCCTTGCCGGTTATTGGCGGGGGCTCCACATTTTTTACCAATCCCGATCCGGACAAGATGTGGGACAAGGAAGGAACCAAACAGTTCGCCTATTCCTTCGGCTCCGCCTGGACCACGACCTACGTCCTGAAATTCATCGCATCCAAGGCCCGGCCCAACGGCAACAACCGCACTTCCTTCCCCTCGGGGCATACGATGTCCGCTTTTTCCGGGGCGTCCTTCATCGATGGACGTTACGGCAAGTTAGTGGGCATTCCGGCCTACCTGTTGGCCGGTTTCACCGGTTACAGCCGCGTACATTCGCAATGGCATTACCAGGACGACGTGATCGCCGGCGCCAGTATCGGCATGATGTACAGCTGGCATTTCGTGACGCCCCAACCTGGCAAAATCGCGATCCTACCCACCGTCGGGGCCCAGGGGATAGGGTTCCAGGTGGCTATTGGAGCTGGTAACGGGGATGAGCTCGATCCTGAAGCTGAATCCGAACCCCGGGGCGCGGGTTACGAATTCGCCTTTGGGCCGGCTTTTGCCTTGTCGAATGTTTCGGGCAGCCCCGGCAACCCCACCTTCCAGTTGACCGACCTCAACGGCAACAACGATCCCACGACCACCGCCGCGGTTTCGGTTCTGATCCCGGTCAGCAGCCGTGGCCGGATCCTGGTCTCCTACGGACCGTTCGAGGCAAGGGACGAAGGTTCTTTCGCTTACGACGTTGACTTCGGAGGTGTGCATTTCCCCGCAGGAACGGAAGTCAATTCCGCCTGGCGGTTTTACGATCTGCGGGCCCAGTATGAACACGCTGTCCTGGACAACAAGCACTGGGCCGTTCGCATCGGAGCGGGATTGGGCTCGTCCTACAGCTACACCAACCTGCAGACCCCTGACGGATCGAGCAGCGCCCTGGTGGACGAATCGACCTATTACCCGTATGGGCACTTGTCACTCGACCACAAATTCAACGAACGGTTCGGCCTGACGCTTCTGGGCGAAGGAATCACCCTTTCCGATGATTGGATCCTGGACGCCGGGGTTTACCTGAACTACAGGGCTGCCCGCGCGTGGGATTTCCGCCTGGGTTACACTTATTTGGCCCGGAAAATCGAGTCGGATACCTACTACAACAAGATGCGCTACGGAATACCGACTCTGTCGGTGACGCGCTTTTGGTAAGGACAGGCCGAAGGCTCAGTCGATGTAGATGAATGCGGGCGGCTCGAATCCATTGAACCGCGTCGATTCCGAATACGTGTAGGCGCCCATGCTGCCGGCGATCAGCAGATCGTCCAGGTGCATCTCAGGCAGTTCCACTTCCTTGATCCTGCCCTTTTTGTCCCGGGAAAACACGTCGATGGAGTCACACGTCGGACCCGCCAGCACGTATTTTTTGAGCGGTCCACTTGTGTTGGTTTTCATGGGGAACCGCATCTGGTATAGCAGGACTTCCATGAAGCTGCCGTAGGTTCCGTCGTCGAAATAGAGCCAGCTTTTCCCTTTTCGCACTGATTCCGAAATGACCTTGGTTACGAGGATGACCGCGTCCCCCACGATGGCCCGGCCCGGTTCGGCGACCAGCTGGACTTCCGTCCCGAACAGTTTGCGATAGTGTTTGTCGATGACCGCGCACATACCTTCGATGTCGATCTTCTCGTCCTCGTATTTCACGGGGAAACCGCCTCCGATATCGATCATCTCCAGGTCCAGACCATGTTTGGCGGCTTCATCGAAAACGCCACGGGTCTGGTCAAGGGCGTCCACATATCGCTGGTGATCCAAGCACTGACTGCCAACATGGAAACTTACCCCGCGTGGTACGAGTCCCTGGTCGCGGGCTTCAAGCAATAGGGGAACGGCTTCGTCGATTTCTGCTCCGAACTTGTCACTCAAATGAGCCACGCTGCCCTTGTTCGAAACCATGATCCGCACGTGCACGTTGGCGCCCGGCGCGTGCCGGGCGATCTGCGTGATCTCCGACCGGTTGTCGAAGGTGAAATCATCCAGCCCGATGCCGAAAGCGTGGGCGATGTGTTTGGGATCCTTCACCGTATCGGCAAAAATGAGATCCTCCCGCGGGTTGGCCCCGGCGTTCACCGCATCCATGATCTCACCGCGGGAGGCCACGTCGAATCCCGCTCCGGCGTTTTTGAGGATCTCCAGGATTCCCTCGTGCTGGTTGGTCTTGACGGCGTAGAACAGGGTCACCGCCGGCAGGCAGCGGTCCAGCCGGTTGTAGTTTTCGAGGAGTTTTTCCCTGCTGACGATGTACAGCGGCGTGCCGTGTTTTTCGACCAGGTCCTCGATGCGGCCGACCGGCAGGTCATATGGGTTCATGGCGGTAACTTTCCGCCGGGGGTTTGATGGCCCGCGGCATGAAGCAGGTCCGGTGAGGTCAAGGGCCGGGCGGGCGCCTGACCGTCATTGCGTGAATTCAAGGCAACACAATACACGCCTTGTTCGTTTGATATTCGGTTTGAGGATACTAACCCAAACGGGGGCGTTGGGATATCCGGAATCAGACGGCGCTTGCCGGCCTCCAGGAACTCCTTTGACCAGTTGTAGTAGAGATTCGGGCTGATACCCTCACGATGGCACAGCTCGGCAATGGTCTGTTCACCTCTAAGTCCTTCCAGGACAATGCGGATCTTTTCTTCGGAGGAGTACTTGCGGCGGGTCTTACGCTTGATCTCACGGACGATGGATTCGGGGTCTTTACGGTCACTCATGGTACACTCCTTCTGAGATTTCAGTTTACCAGAAGTGTCCATTAATTTTACACTTGAAACTGTCTCACTTCAGCTGGCAGGAAACACCCACTACCCGAGTCTCTTCCACCTTGCCCCACGTCCCCGGCCCGTGAGCATGACCAGGCCCTCGTTCTTCATTGCGCCAAGCGCCCGTTTGATCGTAGGCAGGCTAACCCCCGGACATTTTGCCTGCAGCTCCGACAGGGAAAAGGGCATGTTCATTTGGTCGATGGCCAGCCGCACCCGGGCTACCTTTCCACCCGAACCGCGGTTCAACACTCCTACCCGTTCCGAAAATTCCGAATAGGCGCGGATGAGAACCCCCCAAAAATAATCCAACCAGGGATGAGGGTCATGACCCCCTTCATGCCACCCCTCGGAGCTGAGCTTCAAGGCCTCGTAATAGGTCTCCTTGGATTCCTCGATGACTCGTTCGAGACTGATGTATCGCCCAACCTCGAAGCCCATCTTGTAAAGGAGCTGAAGGGTCAGCAATCTGGAGGCCCGCCCGTTCCCGTCGGTGAAGGGATGAATACACAGGAAATCGAGGACCGCCAAAGGCACCACGATAAGGCCCGGGCGATTCTCGGAATTAATTGCCCTCTCATATCCCCGGGTCAAATCCTCCATTGCCTGCGAAGTCCCCACGGCCGAAACCGGGCGGAAACGAACCATCCGTGAGCCATCCGGATTTCGTTCGATGATCTCGTTGTCCGTTGGTTTCCAACCGCCACCCGGTTGGGGAAGATAGCGATACATCATGGAATGGAGTTGCCGAATCACGCCGGTCGAAAAGTCCATCTCCAGGGCTGAGTCATGGACAAGGGCCAGGGCATCCCGGTACCCCGCAATTTCCTGCTCCGAGCGATTTTCCGGATTGGTGTTCTCCAGAACCAGACCTTGAATACGCTTTCGCGGGGCCTCGATGCCTTCGATCCTGTTTGACGACTCGGCAGATTCCACCTGGGCTATCTTTCGCATGGCTTTCAGGACGTCCGGCAACTGCTCCCCGTAAAGGGCCTGTTTCCCTTTAAAAGAACCGATTTCAAGAAGGGAGGCCATCTGGCTGTCCCCAAAACTGAGTCCATCCAAGTATTCACTGGTCAGAGATTTCATGGGTTCCCCATAAGGCTCAAGATTGGATCACTCTTATTTATTGGCTCATTTTCACCTGATTTTAGCTATTTAATCCTAGGGTCAAGGCAGAGTCAAGGTTTTTAGGATATTTTCGGCCAAAATTATCCAATTAATCGATTGATGATCCAATTATAAAGGTTATATTGAGCCTGAGTGATGTGCCTTCTATTAATTCTCCA
>DAOWLV010000061.1 GCA_030643455.1 Candidatus Krumholzibacteriia bacterium
TAACAAGTTCCCCTCCGAGTACAGCCAGCACACTTCGTTCCGGATCATCGCCACCCACGCCTCGGCCGCCAGCAACTTCAATCTCGGGGTGTCGAACATCGAGGAGGGGTCCGAAACAGTCAATCTCGACGGCCGCACCCTGACCAGGGGCGTGGATTACGAAATCGATTACACCTTCGGAGAAATCAAGCTGATCGGTGAGGCCGCCAACCTGACACCGGACAGCAAGATCGCCGTCAACTACCAGTTCGCGCCGTTTTTCGGCGGCGGCAACAAAAGCCTGATGGGCCTCAACTTCGGCTACGATCTGGGTCAGGACAGCAAGATGTCCACCACCTGGCTCTACGAAACGGAGAACATCGTGGGGGAAAAGGCCAAGCTGGGCGAGGAGCCGAGCAAGAATCTGGTCGGCAACATCAACCTCCAGCATACCTTCCGGCCCTATTTCCTGACGCACGTGGCCAACTTCATCAGCCGGCGAAACACCGAACGGGAAAGCATACTCCAGTTCAACGGCGAAACGGCGGTCAGCCTGCCCAACTCCAATACCATGGGAAAGGTCTACCTCGAGGATTTCGAGGGGGTGGACTCTTCGGACGTCATTTCCCTGACCCGGATCGCCTGGTTCTGGGCCAGCGCCCCGTTCCTGGGTTCGGGGTACCTGGCGGACAATCCCGACCCGCGGTCCTTCGACCCCGAGGACAGGGTCGAGACGGTGCGCTGGTTCCTGCCCCAGGAGCGAACCCTGCGCCGGTATCTGAATCCGGAGTTGGTCAACCAGGAACGGGACGAAACCCAGTCCACCATGGACATGTTCCTCAGGGCCGACGACGGCAGCTGGGACCCAGAGGACTGGGGCGGCATCATGCGGGGCATCAATCGGACCGGTCTGGATCTGTCCAAGTCCCAGTTCGTCGAGATCTGGATCAATGACGGGGTGGCGGACATCGATCAGCGGCGAGGCAAACTCCACATCGATTTCGGCTACATCAACGAGGACGGCTTCTGGCCCGTGGATGGTGACGGCGATCTCGTTATCGGCAACTGGGAACAGGAAGACGGGATCGTCGACGGGAACCCCGATGACGTTTTCTACGCCCCGGATGAGGATGTCGGCCTCGATGGCAACGAGCTTGGACCACAGAAGTTCGAAGCGGATTTCGAAATCAACGGTGACAGCCCATATCCCCGTATCAACGGAACCGCGAGGAACTCCCGGGAGGACAACGAGGATATCAACGACGACGGCCGGCCGAACCGGGACAACGGCTACTTCACCGCGACGATCGATCTGAAGGATTCGGAGGCCCTGGTGGACGTGGTCTACGACTATGATAATGTGCAGGATCTCATCGATGGGAACATCGCTTGGCGGAAGTACCGTATTCCCTTGACCTCCGTGGATACCGTCAGCGTGGGTACGGCGGCCAATCTTCGGGCCGTGACCCACACCCGGATCTGGTACGAAGATGCCAACCCGGGTGGGCGGACGGCCCTGACCCTCCAGCTGTCGGAATTCAGATTCGTGGGCAGCCGCTGGGAACGGGAGGGTATCCGACGCGTCGACGGGGAGAAACTTCTCACCCAACCCGAACTCCTGCCGGGCGAGGAGTTTTTCCTGGGGGAGGTGAACAACAAGGAAAACCCCGACTACCAACCACCCTTTCCGGTCATCGAAATCAACAATATTCCCGAAAAGGAACAGTCCCTGGTCCTGAATTTCCAGAACATCGAACAGGGCCACATGGTGCGAACCAGCAAGCAGGTGTCGGCGCGCGGCGATGACTACACCCGATACAGCGACCTGACCTGGTACTGGTACAACCCCAGCCACGCCACGGCCGATCTGGACCTTTTCTTCCGGGTTGGCGCCGACACCCTGAACTTCTACGAAGTGTCCTACCGGTTCAGCGATTCGGCCGTCAAGACCGGGTGGCACAACATGAACATCAACGTGGCCGAGCTGTCCAACGCGAAAAACGGGACGGTGGATGAAAACGGGGTCATCCACGCGACCGTCGTGGACCGGCGGAGCAGGGAAGTTTACCGGGTCCGGGTGGTGGGACAACCTGATCTGCGCCTGATTAAACGGTATTATTTCGGTTTCAAGAACAACAGCCTGAGCCAGGCGACCACGGGATATTTCTACCTCAACGACGTTCTGCTCGAGGGGGTGAAGAGGGAAATGGGCCTGGCCCAGCGGGCCGGATTGCGCTTGAACATGGCCGACGTGATCAATGTGGATTTCGACTGGCGACACACGGACGATGAATTCCACGGGCTCGACAAGAAAACGGGCTCGGGCATCGATACCGAGGATTGGAGTCTTTCGGGAAATGTAGCTGTGGAGGATTTCATTCCACTTTTGGGATTCCGGTTGCCGATATCCGGAAGCAGGCGCCAGTTGATCAACCGTCCCAAGTACGAGATCCACAGCGACATCGAAATCATCGATGAGGAGGTCAGAAATTCCCTGTCGACCATCGATACGCAGGAAAGGTTCTCCGGGCGCCTGAGCCATTCACCCTCCAAGGCCGCCCTTCCCCGTTACCTGATCGATCCCTGGTCCCTGCTGGTCAGCGGGTCCCGCCGCAGTCTTGACGGACCCCTGGAACAACGCCGTGACAAGAGCCTGCAGGGAGCCTTGAACTACGATCTGCGGATTCCCGGGCGGTACAACCTGAGTGTCTTTCCCCTGATCGGGTTCCTGCCCATCGTGAAGGGGATGTCCATCGTGCCCAAGAAGGTGGCGTTCGCCGCCAGTTTTTCGAACACCCACAACACCTCCGTCCTCATCGGGGACAACGGCGTGGTCAACCCGCGGCCGGCCAGTTTGTCCCGGCCGGCGAAACTGACCGGCAACATCGACTACCAGCCCCTTCAGATGTTGGACATGAGCATTTCGGCCAACTCGGACCGGGACCTGTTGCGTGAGATGAAGTGGCAGGGCCTGAACATCGGCCAGGAGAACAAGCGCACCTACGATCTGCGCCTGACCATCATCATTCCCAAGGCCCGGGATCTGCCTGGGTCAAAAATCTTTGCCCCTGTGCGCACCCTGGCCCGGGGAATAACGAAATTGCGGCCCAGCATCCAGTTCAACGGCAGTTTCGTCGACATCCATGATCCAGCAGTCCGTCAACCCGGCGATCCGGAAGACGTTCGCAGCGTCAGCAATGCCGGCCGCTGGGAGTTCCGGTTGGATGTGCCGCTGGGTAATGCCTTCAAGGCGGTGTTTCCCGAGAAGAAGTATTCCCAGTCGCAACGGGAGAAGCTGATTTCCGACCAGCAGAGACGGGAACAACAGAATCTTCGTGGGGGTGGCCGCCAGGAGGATCAGCCGGGAACCCAGGAGCCTCCCGGATCCGGGGAGCCTCCGGAATCACAAGCAGGCAAGCAACCCAGAGGAGATGATATCGAGGGATTGACCCCCGAGGAGATTCAACGGCGGGAACAGGAGCGGTTGCTGGCCGAAGCCGAGAGACAGCTGGAACAGGAGCGGGAATTGGGGTTGGGGCAGGATGAAGAACCCGAGGCCGATACTGGTGGCAGGATCAATCCCCTGGCCATCGTCAAACCCGTTTTCCACACCCTGCGCAACATCACTCCGGTGAAAATCGTTTACACGGACCAGAATTCGAGCAGTTACGCCAGGCTACTGGATACGGCGTCCTTCTGGTACAAGACGGGTCTGGTCAACACCCTCGACATTCCCGATACCCTGTATACCGCCTTTTCCACGGACAACCGGACCAACCTGACCTTGTCCTCAAATACCCGGATCACCAAAAACATCGGCTTCGACCTCAAATATTCCGAAGGACAAACGCGACGGGATCGGATAGGGTCGGTGACCAGGAGTACGAAACTGGATTGGCCCGATGCCCAGTTGTCCCTGGCGGGCATTGAAAAATGGCGCATTTTCGGTGGCAGCAGTCGGGACGTGGATTCCGGCTGGTTCCGTTCTTCCAGCTTCAATATCAGTTACAAAAAATCCAAGACCGTGAACAATATCACCGAACGTACCTACAACCCGAACATCACACAATCCTGGACTCCGCGCTGGACGGTCAACTTCCACAGCGGGTTGACCGCAACCCTCAATGCGAACCTCAACAGCTCCGAATCCATCACGAACGGCGTTTCCACCCTCAACAACAAGATGAGGCTGGGGCTTCAGGTGAGGCATTCCTTCAACGCCCAGACTTTCCTGGCCAAAATGGGTCTATATCGGCCTGGCAGCAGCCAAAGCGTGACCATGGATGTGGACCTATCATATCAGAAGGACCGCAACGAACGAATCAATCCGGGACGTCCGGCTGCTCAACCCACCGGTACGGATCGGTACAGTATGAACCCCAGGTTCAGTTACCAGATCACCAAAAACCTGAGCGGGGCCGTGCGGTTCATTTTCAGCCGGAGCAAAAACATCGCCTCCGGTCAAACCACCACTTCCCTCGGTATGGGATTGGAGGCCACCTTTGTTTTCTAGAGGACAGTGGAAAAACCCGCTCTTGAGGTTTTTTCCCACGAGGATCTTCCCTGCAATCATGGCGGTATTTCTTTGCCTTTACCCGGGGGCTCCGGCTTCCGGTGGTGAACCCGTGGTTCCGCCTGACTTTTCGGGGGACCGGGCCATGGAACTTCTCATCGCGCAGTGCGACCTGGGACCAAGGATCCCTGGATCGACCGGCAATCGCCAGTTACGGGAAATGATCCTGGACCTGGCCCGGAAACAGGGTTTCAAGGCCCACACGCTCTGTCTCGAGGCCACGGATCCGATGTCGGGGGAACCGGTCGAGGTCTGCAACATCGTGGTTTCGGCCGGACCCGAGGGGGGACAGCGGCTCTGGCTGGGGGCACATTACGATACCCGACCGGTAAGTGATCTCGATGCCGACCCCGAGCAACGCTCCACACCTCTGGTAGGGGCCAATGACGGGGCCAGCGGGGTTGCGGTTCTGCTCCATCTAATGGAAATCCTGGGCGCCAGCCCACCGCCCCAGGGTGTCGATTTCCTGTTCTTCGATGGAGAAGATTCCGGCTTGTCAGGGGAATCGGACGGGTTCTGCCTGGGCAGCCGTCACCTGGCGGCGACCTGCCGGGATTTCGGCAATCCCTTGTCCCAGGGAACCCCCCGTGGGCTCATCGTCCTGGACATGGTGGGCCAGAAAAACCTGCAAATCCCCATGGAGGCCTATTCAGTGGTGAATGCCCCCGAATGGACCGAAGCGGTTTTCGACCGGGCTGGGGAACTGGGCCTGGCGGCCTTTGTCCCTCAGCAGGGCCTTGCCATCTTTGACGACCATGTGCCTTTTCTGGAACAGGGGATTCCCGCGGTGGATTTGATCGATTTCGACTTTCCCCAGTGGCACACGACCAAAGATACGCCGGATATCTGTTCCGGCGCCAGTCTGGCGCAGGTCGGGCGGTTGATGGTGGATCTCATTTACCGGCCCTGACCGGGCTGTCATCGAGAAGGATGCAATTGGGGCTAAATTGGCGCCCAGTGTGGCCGAAGAATTATCAAGGAACGATTTGTTTTTTCCCGGAATTCTAGGAGGAGCGGGGTAATGATCACTACCTGCACCGAATGCAAGGCCCGATATCAACTGGATGCTGAAAAAATCCCCCCGAGGGTGATCAAGGTCCGGTGCCCCGCGTGCGGGGGAGTGTTCAGTCTGGATGGAAGCCTGGCCAGGAATCAGGCCAAGACCGAGGAAGTCCAGCCGAAACAGGAACCCCTGGTCATCCAGAGGGGATCCGGAGAATTTTCTCCTTCTGCTGCTGAAGAACGGCCGGCCGCCCGAGTCCAGACCGATGCCGTCTCCGAGCCGCCATCCATCCCCGATCCCGAGCCGGCGACCCCAGAGCCTGCGACCGTGGCCCCGGCAGCCACCGCTCCGGTCGTCCCCGAGCCCGCCTTTTCCGAGCCAGCAACCGGAGTGGCGGTCATGGACCCTCCTGCCCCATCCGGTTCCCGTCGGATGCGGCGCAGCAAAGAGGAAATGCTGGCCCGAGCCCTGGTTTCGGACATCATGGTCTACAACCGTGATCTATATGACAAAGCCAAGGACGAGGGGAATCTCCTTGAGGCCCTGGGAGCGGAAATCAAGAAGTCATGGGAACTCTACAAGGAAAAGGTGACGCCCGAGGTGGCCAACAGTTCGAACCACTTCCGGGATGCCCTGAATGAAATCCTGGCCGACGGAGAGAATATCTTCTGATTCTCCGGCAGCTCTCAAAGAAATCGCGGCTCCGTATCAAACGGAGCCGCGTTTCTTTTCCATCCCTGTCGGGTCAAGGATTCTTTCAGCCGGAATCCTTCTCCCGGCTGATCTCGGCCAGGATTTCGTCGATCTGCTGACGAATGCGCACATTGTGGTCGGGTTCGAAGAGAGCTTGTTTGACGCGTCCCTGGTCGTCCTTCTTGACGTACCTGAGAGATTGCAGATCTACCATGGACATGAGGATGTCCTTGCTCACCCTGACCTCGACAGCTTTACCCTCCTGGGTGGTCCCGGGGTTGTGATAGGGATGCATCCCATTGCCCCAACCATGGACCACCATGGAGCACAGAAGAGCCCGAAAGGTATTTTGGCCCTGAACGGTGTCGAGGTCGAAATTTCCCCCGACCCTGTCGGTCACGCTGTCGATGACTGCGGAGAGCTTGTGGGTGATGTCCTCTTCGACTTCGATTTGAAGCAGACGCCCGAACATCGTTGTCAGGATTTGGTCGGTATTGGTGGTCATCTGGCCACTTTCTGTTGCGGATCTTACCTTCAAATGCCCGGAGGGAACTCCAAATGTCCCATCGTGCGCTAATCAATCCCTTTATTCGGATATGTAATGCAAATTGCTTGCCTACTTGGGACTGACCCCGGAATCGGAGCTGATTGGGGGTGGATGGCTGTCATTCCGTGGCACAGGGTTTGCTAGGATATTATCGGACTCTCCCAAGGAGTTTCCGGAACCGTGACTCATTCATGGAAAGGATGCCGAATTGGACCAGGAAACGATGATTTCGCAGAAGACCTGCCGTCTGCTCTATTATGGGCCCGCCGAGTCGGGAAAGAGGGTCAATCTGCGATTTATCCATCAGTCCATCCCCCCGGAGCATCTGCTGTCCCTGGCCAGTGAGGATCCCGAGCGTCAGATCGCCTTCCAGGTAAGCCATGGTGATGAGGGCGACTGGCACGTTCTCGTGCAGGCGGTGGATGCGGGCAGGGAACGCTACCGGACCGCCGGCATGCCTGAACGGCCTCCCTTCGATGGAATCGTGTTCGTGGTTGATTCCCGGCTGAACCAACTGGACCAGAGTTTGGCGGCCCTGGAATCCCTGAAGACCTACCTGGACACCTATGGACTGGGCCTGACCGAGGTTCCCGTGGTCATTCAGTACAACAACCGGGACCAGGGGGACATCCTGCCCGTTGACCGGATGGAAAGTCTGCTCAATCCGTGGGGCCTTTTGTCATTTCCCGCCAGCGCCAACAAGGGTGAGGGCGTCCGGGAAACCTTGAAATCCGTATTGGGTCTCACGGTCAATCATCTCAACGAGCAACCCCGGGACCCCGCCAAGACGCCGGCCCCTGAAATCGCTATTCCTTTGGGCGCCACAGTCACAAATGCGGACGACCCGAACACGGCCAGCGGGCTGGGTATCGACTACGGCCCTCCCATACCGGGATCGGAAATCGAAGATGCGACCAAAGCCCTCGGCGATGCCATCTTTGATGAATTGCGACCGCCGGTGGTCATCCCGGTCAAGATTCCCCGGCGCTTCTTTTCCGGCGACGGAACGATCAAAATCCTGCTGGAAGTCGAAATCGACGACGAGTCCACCTTCTGAACCGGCCCTACGCGAATTTCCGGGCGTTGACCCCACGCTTGTTCTGGGGTAGATTGCCCGCATGAACGAATCATCTCCTGAATCCACATCATCCGACGAGGGTCCCCGGACCAGTGCCGAACTGTTCCAGGCCGGTCGCAAGGCTGAAAAGGCCGGTGAGCTCGAACGGGCGCGTCAGTCCTACGAGCTTGCCCTTGCTTCCACTCCGGAGCAGCATCCCTGGCACTACCGGCTGGGTTGTGTTTTCATGAAGCTCGGCCTTCCAGAGTGTGCTGAGCATTGTTTCCTGCGGGCCAATGAAATCGAACCCGGGACGCCGGCCTACCTGACCAACCTGGGTGTTTGTCTGGACCGACAGGGAAGACGAGACGAGGCCGTTCGGGCCTACCGGAAATCGACCCATCAGGGCGGCACCAGCCCCGTGGCCTTTCACAATCTGGGGGCGATCTACGCGGAGGAGGGGCGGAACGACGAGGCGATCAGGGCTTTCGAGTCGGCCCTGGCCATCGAGCAGGACGCCGAGGGGTACATGAACCTGGGCCTCGTCCACTATGCCCGGGAGGATTTCGCCAGGGCCCTGGACTGTTTCGAGCGCAGTGTCGGATGCGATTCGGGTTTCGCCCGGGGCCATTATTATGCAGCGCTCTGCCTGATGAAGAGCGGGATATATCTGGACGCCTGCCAGCGCTTCGATCTGGCCTGGAAACTCGATTCCCGGCTTGCACGGATTCCCTACTACCGGGGCATATGCCTGCACAAGATGGAACGATACGAGGAGGCCCGCACCAGTCTGGAAAACGCCCTGGAGTTTTTCCCCGAAGATGGTCGCACCCACTATCAGATAGCTCTGACCTGTGATTCCCTGGGTATGCCCCAGGAGGCCAGATTGCATTACAGCCAGGCCCGGGCCTCACGCAAGCCCGATGGTCATTCCTGATCCAGCACCATTAATGGCGGGGTCACGGTGACGGCCCAGCGCGATTTTCCCAACAGCGAGGTTTCCATCGGTGGTTGAAATCCTGAACATGCTCCTGCTGGCGGTGGTCCAGGGGCTTACCGAATTTCTGCCGGTCAGCAGCTCCGGGCATCTGGTCCTTCTCCAGCATTTCATGGGTGTGCGGGAAGGTGACGTCTTCTTCGACGTCATCCTGCACGTGGGGACACTGGGGTCGATCCTGGTGGTCTACCGACGGGAAGTCCTGCGGTTGTTCAAGTTTGACGGGGCGGCCACCCGATACCTGATCAGCCTTGTGGTGGGCACCCTGCCGGCGGTAGTGGTGGGTCTCCTGTTCAGGAACCAAATCGAGGCGTTGTATCACAGTCCCCTGGTAGCTGCCGGCGGGCTGGTGATCACCGCGGGGGTATTGTTTTCCACCCGGTTTTCCAAATCCCGGCAAACTCTAGACGATCCCTGGGAACCCAGAGCTCCCGCCCTTGGGCGCGCGTTGTTCATCGGGGTGGCCCAGGGTTTTGCCATCTTGCCGGGGATCAGCAGATCGGGTTTTACCATCGCCACCGCCCTGTGGGCGGGTTTACCCCGGGCCGAGGCCGCCAGGTTCAGTTTCTTGCTGGCCATCCCCGCGGTCGGGGGGGCTCTGGTCCTGCAACTGATGGATGGTCCATCGGTGAGCCCCGGCGAATCCGGGCGCCTGCTTCTGGCCGGACTGACCGCCTTTGCGGTGGGACTGGTGGCGATCAGATGGACCGCGCTGGCCATCGTCCAGGCTCATTTCTGGAAATTCAGTATCTATTGTCTGTTCGTCGGGGTGGTTGTCCTGGTGGTTCTGGGCTGATCCGATGAAGAGGTGCGGAGACTACCGCTGATTCAGGCCACCGGGTCAGCCGAGAGGATTCCGGCCAGGGTGGCGCCCACCCTGTCGTGGTCGAAGGGTTTGATGATGAAGTCCCTGGCCCCGGCCTTGATTGCGTTCAGGACCTGGTCCTTTTGCCCGAGGGCGGTGATCATCACGACCTGGGCCTGGGGGTCTTCCGCCAGGATGGCCTTCAGGGCCTCGGTACCATCCAGGTTGGGCATTGTGATGTCGAGCAGCACCAGGTCCGGACGGAGCTTGCTGTACTGGGCGATGGCTTCCTGGCCGTCGCTGGCCTCACCGGCGACGGTCCACTCCATGTCCTCAATGATCTCGCCGAGGATGGCTCGCATGAATTCAGCGTCGTCCGCAATGAGGATGGTGTGGCTCAACATTTACCTCCAACAGTGACAATCGTCCCTGGAACCGGATCGAGAAATTCGGCACCCAGGGGGAATTTCGAAGTTTACCCGAAACAGGCGGGTCAACAGAATGATCGTCCGAACCGTCTATTACTTTAGATTGAATGGTGGAAACACTGCTCCAGTGCAGGGTTTCCGGATCCGTCGCCGGTGTTATGCCGACTCCAACCGGAGGTCTTGAAAATGAATGCCAATCCATTGAAAACCCTGCGGCCCGTGATGTTGGCGGGCGTCCTTCTCCTGGTGGGTGCTTACGCCGTTTCGGCGGCGGATGACCAGTTCGTGGCCTCCGGAGAAGATGACCGCGAGCGGATCGACGTGACCGTCTACAATCGTGATCTGGCCCTGGTCAGGGAAATCCGGAAGGTCACCCTGCCGAAGGGTGATTTTTCCTTTGAATTCCGGGACGTGCCTTCGCGCATCAATCCCGTGACACTCCTGGTTTCCTCTTCCGGCGGATCGGGTCTGGAATTGTACGAGCAGAA
>DAOWLV010000233.1 GCA_030643455.1 Candidatus Krumholzibacteriia bacterium
GATTTCGAGGCCGTGTTCGAGATGGATGCCGACTTCAGCCACGATCCCGAGGCCCTGGATGAATTCCTGGTGGATATCGAAAGCCATGATCTGGTGCTCGGGAGCCGGTATCTGCACGGCATCACCGTGGTCAACTGGCCCTTGCGGCGGCTCATCCTGAGCGTGGGCGCCAACCGTTACGCGAGTTTAGTGACGGGCATGCGGGTGAAGGATTCCACGGGAGGCTTCAAATGCTTCCGACGGACGACCCTGGAGATGCTGCCTCTGGAGAGGATCAAGAGTGACGGGTACTCCTTCCAGATTGAAATGAACTATCACTGCTGGAAGCGCAAACTGAAGATCAAGGAAATCCCCATCATGTTCGTGGACCGTCAGGTCGGGGTTTCGAAAATGTCGAAAAGAATCATCGTCGAGGCAATCTGGATGGTCTGGGCCCTGCGTTTTCGCCGGATCCCTTGAGACCCCTGGTACATCTGTCGGGAGAATCCTTGAAACTCGCCATCGTCATCATCCACTACAACTCGAGTGCTGATCTCGACAATTGCCTCGTTTCTCTGGCGGCCTGCGCCCCGGCGGTCGAGCACCGCGTGGTCGTGGTGGACAACGCCTCCATCGACGAGGGCCTGAACGAGGTCCACCGGAAACATCCCGGCTGCCTGTGGATCTTCAACAAGGAAAACCTGGGTTACGCCCGCGGTTGCAATCTGGGCATGGACCAGGTGGAGGCGGATTATTACCTCATCCTGAATCCGGACATCGTTGTGCAGCCCGGCGCGCTTGACCGACTGCTGGAATTTGCCGATGCCCATCCGCGCGCCGGCGTGGTCGGGCCCCAGCTGTTGAACACCGACGGCTCCATCCAGAATTCCTGCCGCCGCTTCTACACCCTGAAGACCCTGCTGCTGAGGCGTACGATCCTGGGCAGGATTTTTCCCGACAGCCGGACGGTCCACCTGCACCTGATGGATGATTTCGATCACCAGTCCAGTCGCCCGGTGGACTGGGTTCTCGGAGGCTGTCTTCTGGCGCGCCGGTCGGCCATGGAACGCACCGGGCCCATGGACGAAAGGTTTTTCCTCTATTTCGAGGATGTGGACTGGTGTTTCCGCATGTGGCAGGCCGGTTTCGAGGTCCAGTACACGCCGGATGCCCGTTTCGTGCACCATCACCGCCGGGACAGCGCCCAGGGAAAGTTCAGCAAGTCCTTCTGGCTCCATCTGGGCAGCCTGATCTCTTTTTACGAAAAGTGGGGGATGTTCGTCTGGCTGATGAAGAAATGGCGGGATCCGTTGCTGGTTTTCCTGCTGTGGACCCTGGACATGGCCGGCTTGACGGCGGCTTTCGGTCTCGCCTACGGTCTGCGGGCCGCGATGGGTGGCCTCTTCGCCGAACCCCTGTATCCGGTGGCGGAATACCTGCCCCTGTTGATGTTCTCCTGGCTGCTGGCCTCCCTGACTTTCCTGCTGACCGGCCGCTATCGTCCTGGCCGGTACCGCGGCGCCCGTTCCCTGCAGGAGCACCTGCAGCAGATCGGCGTCGTGGCGGTCCTTCTGCTGGCCAGCACGTACCTGGGGCACCTCGAAGTCATCAGCCGGGCTGTCTTGTTGATGTTCATTCCCCTGCTGGCGGTGGTGACGGCCGCCGGTGGCGAGCTGTTCCGGCGGATCCTGCGGCGCCTCGAGAAGGGGCGCTTTTCCCTGGAAAGGACCCTCCTGTCGGGGGATCCCAGACGGATCCGGGGCTGGCTGGCCGCAGCCGGGGACCTGGCGGATCAGGGCGTGGATGTGGCTGGATACCTGGCCGACGATTCCGGCGGCAGTGGACTGCCGCCTCTCGGTCGCGGCGATATTCCCTGGCTCGGCCCAACCGAAAAGATGCTCGAGGTGGTTCAGCGCTACCGGATCTCACAGGTCGTTTTCTGGGATCGTCCCGCCCCCGGCGACGCGGCCTGGACCACCCTGGCCGCCTTGCGACGCATGAGGGTCCGACTCCGGTGGCAGGTGGATGATGTGTGGCTCTTGGCGGCAGGGGCCCGGGCCGAAGTGTTCGGCGGGGTCTTGAGCGCGGTGAAGGGTTCCGGCAGCGGGACAGCGGTCCGTATCTTCGGCAGCCGCCTGCTGTCGATGGCCGCAGGTCTTATATTGGGGTTGATCGGACTGTTGCCCTGGATCTGGTTCCGTCTGGTGGTGGCTCCGGCCGCCAGGGGCCGCCTGGTCCAGGTCCGGATTTCCGACCTCTGGGGACACCATCCCAGTTTGACCCTTGCAGTATCCGCCACCGGACGTGTCCTGGCCCTTCCCTGGCAGTGGCCCCTGGCCGGCGCCCTGCTCAAGGGCAGAATCGCCCTGGCCGGTCCGCGGCCCCTGACCGAAGGCAGGGTTGATGCGCCTCGTGACCCCGAAGCCGTTCTCGCCTTCTGGAGAGGTGAACCCCGGTCCCCTGGTTTGACCGGCCCCTGGAGCAGGACCGTTCCGGTGGGAACATGGGATGCCTTCACGGCTCAATTGCGACAACTATGGAATGACCCGGGAGGCTTCGGCACCCTGGGCGCCGGCGGCGACACCGCCGGTATGACACCGGATGGGACGGCCGGGCAGACCGATTCCCACAGAGAGGTTTCCTGACCATGAGATTATCCGCTTGCAGGCATTTAATATTGCTGGTTCCGTTGATGATCATCGTCCTTCTGGCGGGTCCGGCCCTGGCTGCCGAACCGGTTTTTGAACAGGTATTGCCCGCCGTGGTTACCACCGCCCTGCTGGAGCACCAGAACAAGGTGCTGCGCGGCCTGGACGGTGGCGGCATCATCGTCTGGGACCGTGATGATCCTCTGGCTTCCGAACGGTGGACCTCCGGCCGGGATCTTTCCGGCAACTACATCTCGGACATGGCCTGGACCGGGCAACACGTCTGGATAGCCACGCTGGGTGCGGGTCTGACTCGCGTCACCGATCTCGACACCGCACCGGAATTCCGGCAGTACACCAGCAACATTGGCGATCTCGATGTCACCTCGGTCACCGGTGCGATTGTCGGTGGCAGCGAACGGGTGTTCTACGGGATGGACGGTAGGGGCCTGGGCCAGATCAACAGCGGGCTCCCGGGAAACATCTTCACCGAAAACGACGGGCTCATCTCCAACGAAGTCATCACCCTGCAGATTTTCCAGGACGATCTGTTCGTGGGGACGCCCGCCGGAATTTCCCACTTCTCGAATAACGTCTTCACCGACCGGAACGCGGGCCTGACAAATTTGATGATCACGGACCTGGCCCTGGATGGCGATGGCAACCTATTGGCAGCCAACACCGCCGATGTCTTCCGGTGGGACCCCGACGGGGAAACCTGGATTCTCCTGGGAACCCCTGGTGGTTTGATCGTGGATATCGCCAGTTCCGCCGGGAAGATCTACGCCCTCGGGCGTACGTTTTCCGGGGGCGGGATTCTCAACGAATACGACGGGGCCACCTGGAACCCCATCGTCTTGCCCTATCCCAAGTGTTCGGCCATCGCCGCCGGTGAGGAACTGTGGATCGGCGGATCCACGAGATGGATCACTCCCGGTGGCAGACTGATCTTCAACTACCTGGGCTGGCGTCTTTCCGGCGACGACTTCGATACTTCGGTCGACACCGGCACCCAGGTGGGCAATTGTAATGGCGTGGCCTTCGGGACCGACGGCACTGCCTGGATGGGGGACCGGGACGGCTTCCAGATTTCCCGTTTCGATCCCGAGGACAATTCCTACCTGTTCATCTTCGAGCGACCACACGCGGCCAATGATACCCTGAACCTCTTTCCGAATCTGGGTCCGGTGCTGAGTATCGCCGGCGCTCCGGACGGAACTGTTTTTGCAGGGCAATTCGCCGGCGGCGGTGTATTGAAATTCAATCCGGCGACCTTGACCACCGACCTGATGGATCCCGACAACTCCGGTCTTCAGGGACGGCTCATTCTCAACCTGGTGGTTCATCCCGACGGTCCACTGATCGTCATGCACAACGAGGATGACGACCAGAGAGTGGAAGTGCTGGTGGATCCGGAAAATTGGACGGGGACGACCAACTGGGTCTTGCCTCCGATGGACATGGGTCTCGGTTCGGGCGGGTCTGTCAGGGATGCCCTGGTCGAACGGCGCGACATCATCTGGTTTGCCGTGTTTGAGCTGGGCCTGGTCAGGTGGGACATCAACGGGCCCGACGCGGGTCCGAACGATCCGCTGACCTGGTTCGACCAGAGCGATGACGTCTGGTACGACCCCGTGACGGACTTTCCCGGCACGTCTCTGGATCCGGCCGGGACTATGAGCCTGGCCCTGGGTCGCGACGGAAAGTTGTGGGCCGGCGGCAACGGCCTTGTCCAGTTCTCCTACGAAACAGGGTCCGGCACCTCCATCACCACCACGGTTCATCTTAAAATCCAGGAGAAGATAAGCTCCAACATCAATGGTCTGGTCAACGGCAACGTGATGGACATCGCCGTGGACAACAACGGCGACGTCTGGGTCGCCACGGCCACAGGCCTGAACCGTGTCCACCCGAGCGGAGACGATCCCCTCATCACCGCCTGGATCGATCTGCCCAACTACCTGGCCAATCCCGACTACGGTGTTCTCTATTCGCCCAACGTGATCGCCCCCTTGCCGGGCAACGCCTACGCCAAGATCGCTCCTTCCCATTCCGGACGGCAGATGTTGCTGAGCTCGGACCAGGGGACCACCCTCATCACCGTGGGTTCGGGACCGGGTGTGAGCGTGGGGGACGACCCTCTGGAGAGCGTCTACTGCTATCCCAATCCCTGGGTCCCGGGTGAACCCGCGGGCAAACTCAAGATAGGCGGGCTGCCGTTCGAGACCGTCAGGGTGGATATCTACAACATCGAGGGTCAACTGGTATTCACCGACAAATCTGTTGCCGAAGACACCGGATTCTGGGAGGGTGACAACAAGGTGGGCAATCTGGTGGCCAGCGGGATGTACGTCCTCAAGATCGCCACGGACGGGCATACCACCACGAGGATCCTGGCCGTGGTCCGGTGACCGGTCCGGTCGGTGGCCGTTCCCCGATGATCGCACAGTTTTCTGATACGGAGATGAAATGACCGACAGCGACGGGCATGTATTCATAAACAGGGACGAGGCCCTCCCGTTCTTCAAGCCGGACGTGGGCGAGGAGGAAATCGCCGCCGTGGCCGAGGTCCTGCGCTCTGGCTGGTTGACCTACGGTCCCAAAGTTCGGCAGTTCGGACAGGCCTGTGCCGACTATCTCGATGTGCCCTGTGCCGTGCCCGTGGCCAGTTGTTCGGCCGGCCTGTTCTTGACCCTCAAGGCGATGGGCATCGGACCGGGGGACGAAGTCGTCCTGCCTTCGATGACCTTCATCGCCACCTTGACCGCGGTCATCCATTGCGGCGCAAGGCCCGTCCTGGCGGACATGGATCCCGACAACCTGGGACTTGACCCGGAAGCCTTCGCCCGTGCCATCACGCCGCGGACCAGGGCGGTCATCCCCGTCCACCTGGCGGGACACCCCTGTCGCATCATGGAAATCATCGCCATTGCCGGGCAGCACGGCATCAAGGTGATGGAGGACGCAGCCCACAGCTTCGGGGCCGCGGTCGACGGCCGGCGAATCGGCGGCTTCGGCGACGCGACGGTTTTTTCCTTCTACGCAACCAAGTGCATCACCACCGGTGACGGCGGGCTCGTGACCACGGCCAACC
>DAOWLV010000365.1 GCA_030643455.1 Candidatus Krumholzibacteriia bacterium
GACTCATTTGTACGCAACCTGTTTGACCCCGCCTGGGACATCTACGAGGGCAGCGTCCGTCTGCGCTCCCTTCGACACTTGCGCCAATCCCAATGGCAATCTCCGGAACATATTCAATCTGCCACCAACAACAAACTCACCGCCATGGTCTGCCACGCGGTAGCCACCAGCCCTTTCTATCGCACCAGATTCGCCGAAGCGGACATAGATCCGACAAAGGTCACCAGCATAGAGGATCTCCGGAACCTTCCGCTGTTGACCAAGGACGACATCCGCGCCCATACGAACGAAATCCTCTCGACAGCTTTCGAGAAGAACAACCTTGTCCCGGCGTCGCCCTTCAGATCTACTGCGACCGCAAGGGTGTCGAAAAGCGAGCCGGCGCCGCCCTGCGATCTGATGAGTGGTCGGGGTGGCGGATCGGACAGCCGATTGCGGCCATCTGGGGAAATCCTCCGGTTCCCCTCACCCTGAAGAACAAGCTGCGACGCTGGCTCAAAGACCGGGTCATCTACCTGGACACCATGCACATCGACAACCAGGCCATCGACAAGTTCCTGGCCGAGTGGCAGATCATGAAGCCTGGTATGCTGTACGGACACGCCCATAGCATATTCATCCTCTGTGAGGCCCTGCAGCAACGGGGAATCACGCTCAACCCGGCGGGCATCGTGGCCACGAGCATGATGCTCATCGAGCAGGAGCGACAGGTCATCGAAGAGGTGTGCGGGATCAAGGTCACCAACCGCTACGGGTGCGAAGAGGTGAGCCTGATCGCCTGCGAGTGCGAGCAGCACCACGGAATGCATTTGAACACCGACCACAACATCGTCGAGTTCCTGCGGGACGACGGCACCCCCTGCGCCCCTGGCGAAGACGGTCGCATCGTGGTTACCGAGCTGGTGAACTTCGGCATGCCCATGATCCGGTACGAGGTGGGCGATAGGGGCGTACCCAGCGACCGGATCTGTCCGTGCGGACGTGGATTACCACTCATGGAACATGTCACCGGCCGAGTGGCCGACTTCCTGGTGGCCACTGACGGGCACAAGGTGGCGGGAATCTCCATCATCGAAAACACGCTGACGAAACTTCCGGGCATCAAGCAGATGCAGGTGGTGCAGGAGGAGGCCTTGCGTCTGCAGGTGAACCTCGTGCCCGGACCTCAATACGGTCCGGAGACAGAAGCGCGTCTGGTGGCTTCTCTTCAGGAATACCTGGGGACCGAAGTGGGTGTCCAGGTTACGCAAGTTGCGCGGATTCCCCAGGAAGAGTCCGGCAAGTACCGGTTCACCATCTGCCGCATCTAGCCCGCCAGGTCTGGCACCGCTAGGTCTGGCACCGCTAGGTTGACAATATTTAACCTGCAATGCTACAATCTCTCCGTAATCCATAGACAATGCTGGTGTTAGGCGGTGGAGACACCTGTTGCCAGGATTCAGTTGAAAGGATGGGGGACATGGCGACCAAACAAATAGCGGGCATCATCGTGATTATCGGGGTCGGGCTTCTTGCGGCCTCACTGCTGGCGGACGTCATTGGCATCGGTGACGACCCTGGTTTCGGCAAGCAGCAGACCATGGGTACCATCGCCGCGGTGGTTATCATGGTCCTGGGTTTGGGGGTGGCCAAAAAAGCCGCCTAACAGATACACCCCGGCCCCTCGATGGTGCCGCATCCAGCAACCAGAAGAAGCCCCGGGCTCAATGCCCCGGGGCTTCTTCCTTGTCAACCAAAGTCGACCCGAATTACTTGATCAGCAGCATTCGGCGTGTCTGCCTGATGCCCGGCCCCTCCATGATATACAAGTAGGTTCCCGAAGCCACGGTCCGACCGCGGTCGTCCCTGCCTGCCCAGACCCGTTCGTGACGTCCGGCCCTGAAGGACTCGTCGGCCAGGGTCTTGACCAGGCGTCCGTCGATGCTGAAGATCGAGATCCGCACCCGTCCCGCCGTAGCCAGATCGAAGGAGATCGTGGTCATGGGGTTGAAGGGGTTGGGGTAGTTCGGGTTCAAGGCCGAAACCTTGGGCACCGAGCCGCCAGGTACGTCGGTGACGGAGGCGACGGTGACCAATACGTCCTGGTTGGTATTGTCGCGTGCCACGATATCGCCGATCTGGAGTCC
Organism: Candidatus Krumholzibacteriia bacterium; assembly: GCA_030643455.1. GTDB lineage: Bacteria > Krumholzibacteriota > Krumholzibacteriia > LZORAL124-64-63 > LZORAL124-64-63 > JAGLCY01. Next base: position 2,127 of record DAOWLV010000365.1, read on the forward strand.
CGTCGGGCCAACGCCGGTCACCCGGAAGGTGGCCTGGGCCAGGGTGCCCACACCGGAAATCCCACGTTCCCTGACGCCGGCCAGGGTGATGTCAATGACACCGTCGGCGGGAGAAAGGGCAAGCGACTGGCCGCCCTGATCCGCCAGCAGCTGACCGCCCTGGAAGTCGACGAACTCGATGGTGCTCTCGTCCCACAGCAACGGGGTCTGCAAACCCTGGACCTGGCCGTCGGCCACCATCACCAGATCAACGGTAAAGGTCTGGCCGATACCGGGAAGACCAGGGATATCGAGGGCCAGGGTGTTGCGGTCGGCCGGCAGCGGAGCTCCGGTCATCAACGGCAAGGCGGCGGCCGCCGAGGCGTCCAGGGTATAGTTGATACCCATGATGATGAGATCTTCGAAATCGATCTTGTTATCGGCGATCGGTCGTCCGATCACGCTCATGTCGTGGGTGGGACCGTAATCCACCGTATTCAGGAACAAGCCGGTTCCATCTCCTTCGAAGGTGGCATAGTGGCTGCCCAGCAATGTCAGGTCGGCGGTGGAGACCAGGTTGTCGCCGTCGACGATGGGAGTGCCACCGTCGGATATGTCGCCGAGTAGGTAGTTCAGCACGCCGCCGGTCATCACCGCAGTCGAGGGGTTCCCCCCGGAATCGAGGGCCTGTGCGCAGAAGTACCAGTAATCTCGCGTTGCGGCCAGGTCGGTGGTGACATTCGAACCTACCGGAACAGTGGCCACGAGAGTCCATCCTTCGGCCACCGGATCAGCCGGGAGAGGCGGGGCGCTGCCATCGCTGTACTCGGGATAGATACCATATCCCTTGCGGTACACCGATACATTGACAGCGTCGGGATGCACGGAAGGAGTCCAGCTCAGGTCCACCATGGTCACGTTGCCCGGCGAATTCCCTGTCATGACTTGCGTGGCGGCCAGGTCGGACACGCCGGTGATCGTGCTGGTAACGAACGTGGCGGTCACGTTCATGGGTGCATCCATGGTGACGGTGACCGGGTTGGCGCTACCGGTCGCGTCGCCGGACCAGCTGTCAAAGACATAGCCTGTAAGCGGATTGGCGGTCAACTGGACCAGATCGCCGCAGCCGTAGGATGCCAGGTCCGGGTCGCGGACGATGGTCCCATCGCCGACGACATTGGTCGTCAGGGAGTTCAGGCCGGTGTCGTCGGGCTCGCCAATCGGATCGGCGCTGTTCGAGAAGTAGTCCACAAGGACGGTGTGCTCGGGATCGCCGACCGCGTTGCCGGCGTACAGCCCAACTCCGGTAACGGTCAGGGCGTAGTCGAAGGATGCCATGGAGGTCCAGCTCGTCCCATCGGTGGAGTAGGACTGGGTCCAGGTGTCGCCTGCGCGCTGGATGCGCATGTACATGGGGCTAGCTCCCGCAGGAAGCCCTGGGATGACTTCATTGACCGGGAAAGTGGTGGGGACGTCCGGGAGCCCGGCCAGGATGGAAATC